>CAZVHN010000054.1:0-6387 GCA_964626895.1 uncultured Chloracidobacterium sp.
GCCCTGTTCTCGGCCGGCGCCGACGGCTTCAAGTCGATCAGCTTCACCCCACCGGTGCTTTCGACCGTTTACGCAGACGCCAACGGCGTTGCGCAGACGGAAAGCGTGACGTTCGGTGCGCCTGTTGTCGTGGCCGGGGTCACGACTCTGACCGGCACCAGCACCAACAACGGCGAAGGTGAGCGCGCGGCGCGTGTCCTGCGGTGGAAGATTGGGAGGCACATGATCGAGGGCTGCCACCATGCGACTCCGAAGCAGATCCGCGTGGGCGATCTTGCGGAACGGTGTTGCAAACTCCTCGGCGCCCGGAACCCCTGCGTAGTTTGTAACTCCGCCGACGGCAAGTACCAGGATGTCGTACTCAATTTGATCGGCCGAGGCTTCGATCGTGACGCGTTTTTGGGCCAAATCGATATTTGCCACAGCACCCTGAACCGATCTGATGTTCTCGTCGAGCAGTTCCCTATATTTTGGGGCAATATGCCACTCTTCCACTTCGCCGCTCAGATACTCGTAGAGCATAGGCGTAAATAGGAAATGGTCTTCGGCGCTGATGAAGGTGACGGAGCCCGCCCCCGCAAGTTCCAGCGCGGTAAACAGGCCACCAAAGCCGCCGCCTACAATTACAATCCGGGGTTTTGCCGCTGGCATCAACGCTCCTTACAGGAAATCAAATTGGTATCGAAACGGCCCAGATGGTAACAAACTGTGCGGGATGAAGCACGGTAGCAGCGTCCCAAGTTTGCAGTAGGCAGCCTAGAGAAGTTGCCAGTCGGTAACCTTCAGAAACGTGGCCGCGGATTTGGCAGATAACGCGGATCTGATAAGAACTGAACGTCGGCTGCAGGCTTCTCTCTTCTGCCTGACTATTGAGTTCCATTGTATTTGGTTTTGACCCGCATTATCCGCGTAAATCCGCGGCCAATTTCCTGGGCCCGCTGGACAGTGCCGGAATGGGCGTGCTAGATTGAAGCGCTTTTTAAGCTTAGCGGTTGCCGTCTTTAGACGGACTTACTGCTCCCGAGGAGGATCATCTAAGCAGTGGCGTTAGCAAAAGAGACGAAAGAACAGGTTGTTACCGATTTTCGGACCCACGAGGCCGACACCGGCTCACCCCAAGTCCAGGTTGCTCTGTTAAGCAAGAGAATCAACGAACTAGCCGAGCATTTCAAGACGCACAAGAAGGACAATCATTCGCGGCGCGGCCTGCTTAAGATGGTCTCGCAGCGCCGAAGTATGCTGGATTATTTGAAACGCACAGATATAGAGCGTTACCACGAGGTAGTGAATCGTCTGGGCCTGCGTCGTTAGGACTAAACTATTACTGTCAGCGTAAAGAGAGATCTTCGAATCTCCGATTCTTGTAACGCCCGCGTCTATCGAAGAGCTTGCGGCAGTGCCGAACGTGACGGCGATGACTGGTGGCAAGTGGACGTGTTAGGCCTAATAATAAGCACCTAAGGCGGCTGAGCTTCACGGTAAGAGGCTTTGCCGCCTTTTGAATTATGAGAGGCTTTCGAGTTCCCCACGCTTCACGTTGGCCCGGGTTAACTCGAAACGCAAGGAATTTAAACCAAAAGAAGCGAGGCGGATGAGACGCCCGCACGCCTAAATCTCAGGCGTCATTGTCCGAAGGAGACAAAAACATGCCAGTTAAGAAGTACCTCAAAGAATCGATCAAGTTAGGTGACAAGGAACTGACAGTGGAAACTGGGCGAGTAGCCAAGCAGGCCGACGGCTCAGTCGTGATTCGTTACGGCGATACGATGTTGTTGGTGGCCGCTGTTAGCGCTCCCACCCAGCGCGAAGGAATTGATTTCTTTCCCCTGACGGTTGAATACCGTGAATCCCAGTTTGCGGCCGGGCGCATTCCCGGAAACTATTTTCGGCGAGAAGGACGGCCGAACGAGAAGGAAGTGCTGACTTGCCGCTTGATTGACCGGCCATGCAGGCCCTTGTTTGCTGAAGGCTACCGCAACGAAACCCAGGTTATTGCCAGTGTCATCTCGGCCGACCCCGATAACAACCCGGATGTGATCGCGATTACCGGCGCGTCGTGCGCGCTCTATCTGTCGGACATTCCGTTCATGAATCCCATCGCGGGTGTGCGCGTGGGTCTGATTGATGGCCGCTACATCATTAATCCGACCTACGATGAAGTGCGCGAATCGCGTCTGAACCTGATAGTGGCCGGGACTGAAGAGGCCATTGTCATGGTGGAGGCCGGGGCCCAGGAGGTTTCAGAAGAAATCATGGTTGAGGCCCTGATGCTGGCCCATAAGGAGATCAATCGCTTGTGCCGTTGGCAAAATGAGCTCTATAAAGCGCTGGAAATCCAAAAGCGTGAAGTGGTGCCGCCGGAGCTCAATGAAGAGATGTTGGGCGAGATACAGAGGAACTTTAGCGAACGTTTGCGCGCTGCACTCGACACCACCAACCTGGAAAAGCGGTCGAGCTATTCTGCCGTCGATGCTCTTAAAAAAGAAGTTGTGGAGGCTTATCCCGAGGATCAGCCCGCGCTGCGGCAAATGGCCAAGACAATCTTTGACCATTTGAAGGAGAAGCTTTTCCGCGAGGATATTCTCGACAAACGGCGTCGGCCGGACGGCCGGCGGTTCTCGGAGATTCGACCTATTACTTGCGAGGTAGGCTGGCTCCCGCGCGTCCATGGTTCTGCGCTCTTCACTCGAGGGGAAACTCAAGCTTTGGTTTCCACGACCCTGGGGACGAAGGAAGATGAGCAATACATGGACGACCTGGAAAAAGGCGAGGTCAAGCGCCGCTTCCTGCTCCATTACAACTTCCCGCACTATTCAGTGGGCGAAGTGGGACGGTTTGGCACATCAAGCCGTCGCGAAATCGGGCATGGTGCGCTGGCACGGCGCGCGATTGAACCCGTATTGCCAGAGGATTCAGACTTCCCTTACACCATCCGTATAGTTTCGGACATTACAGAGTCAAATGGCTCCTCATCGATGGCCTCGGTTTGCGGAGGCATTCTTTCGTTGATGGATGCTGGCGTGCCCTTGAAGGCGCCGGTGGCCGGCGTGGCAATGGGTCTTGTGATGGAGGGGAATAAGTACGCGATTCTCTCCGATATCGCGGGCGCCGAAGATCACTACGGTGATATGGATTTTAAGGTCACCGGAACCCGAGAGGGCATCACCGCCCTGCAGATGGACATCAAGATCGGCGGCATCAACGCCCAGATTATGGCGGAAGCGCTGGAACAGGCTAAGAAGGGACGATTGTATATTCTGGATGTGATGGCCAAAGCGCTGCCCGAGCCGCGCCCTGAGATTGCGCCATATGCCCCACGCATTATCCAAATCAAAATCAATCCTGACAAGATTCGAGATGTCATTGGACCAGGCGGCAAGATAATCCGTTCGCTCGTCGAAGAGACGGGAGCGAAGATTGACGTATCCGACGACGGAACGATCTCGATCGCAACTGCCAGTGGCGAAGCAGCCGAAGCTGCCGTAGCTCGAATCCGTGGCCTCACCGCTGAAGCGGAGGTGGGCCAGAGCTACCTGGGCACTGTGTCGAGAATTGTAGACTTCGGTGCTTTTGTTGAAATCTTTCCTGGAACAGATGGTCTGTTGCACATTTCGGAGATCGCCGACCGCAGGGTTAAAGATGTGCGCGACGAGTTGAAGGAAGGACAGCAGATCCTGGTGAAGTGCATTGGCAAGGAGGGCAACAAGATCAAGCTTTCACGTAAGGCTGTCTTGCGCGATGAGGGTCGCAAAGCAGAAGCGGCTAGCGCCAGTGATAGTGACTAAAGCGGCGTGTCTTGGGACGCTCATAGCTGTAAAGCGAGCGAGAAAAGGCCGAGTTGGGCAGTGGACATGCTTACAACTTCGGCGTTCACTGAGGGTCGCTGGCAAGGAGTTCCAAGGACCCGGACTGGCGGGCCCGTGTCTGTCTGAGGTCTAGCATCGGTGTCTAGGATCTGGACGGCCCGTCTTCTTTCTATCCAAGCCATGGACTAAAAACCGTCGTTCTTTTCACCATGACCCTCGCATTGCCTACTGCCGGTTCGTGGGCTAGGATTTGCCGTAACTAGGGCGGCGCCCCAGTCTGTTTTGGAGCTAATTCTCGGCTTAGCAGGGTTTTTATACCGGACTTAGCTAGAGCACCTTGCCTCACCCCGCTCACTCCTTTCGAGGCGTTTCGCAGCGGCCGCCGGGCACTCTAGTTATCTCCCACATCTTCTTGTAATTATGACGTTCGAGCTCGGACTCTGAACTGGAATTCCCAGGTTATTAATGGTCTCCTCCTAACACAAACGAAGCCACGAACGGTTTTCAATTTGTAGTTTGGTCGATTTAGACCAGAGCTTCGCCAATGTTTAAGTGATGCAAATCTTTCCCGACATTTCGCTGCTCCGAGGAAGAGATGCCAGGAGGAACTTCCACCCGATGAGGAGTCGAGCCTTCCGCCCCATTGCTGCGATGCTCAGCGTCTTGCTGTTGACGGGCGGACCGGCCCACGCCGGGCCGGTGGCAATCAGCGAAGTCATACAGATCATTGGCAGCTATCAGAACCCCGCTGAGCTCCGACTTCGAAGTTTGACCCAGACTGCTAGTACACCCATATCAGGAGTAAAGGGATCGACTGTCACTTCGGGTGTGAAACAGTCCGGCGCTGATGGTCCAGGCACTATCGCCGACGGCACTTTGGCTTCTGCGGGTAATGCTTTGGATTCGCTGCTTGCAGGTGTGGCAGTTAACTTTAATGATCCCCAGCGCGGTGTTGAAATCATCGATCAAGGCGACGTCGAAGGTACAATTTGTGATTGCGGGGAGATCACGATTCCCGGTGACGGTTTCCCGAAATGGCCTCTGCTTTTCCTGGCAGCGATACCTCTCTTTTTCATAGACACTAGTGACGACATCGTTCCACCTACTTTTACTCCGCCGCCGCCGCAGCTCACTCGGACGCCCACTCCTCCGCCCCAGACTCCGATACCTGAGCCGGCATCACTATTGTTGTTTGGGACCGGATTGGCGGCTTTTGGGGCCGGCTTCCGTCGACGATATGCTAAGGCAAAACTAGCAGCCCAGGCTGCTAATACGAAGGAGGCCTAATAAGCATGGAAGTTAATATGGCCTCTCATCGATACCTGACCTACGGTAGATTTGCCTTTGCCGCATTGCTCGCGATTACTTGCTGCCTGGCCCATTCGCCCTCCATTGCCCACGCGAAGAAGAAGCCCGCTAAATATGGCACGATCAAAGTTCAGACGACGCCGGCTGGTCTGCCCATCGAAGTTGACGGCAAAGCGGAAGGTCAGACAACTAGTGACTGGCGTGCCTGGGATCGCGATCCGGGCGTGCACACCATTGTTATTACCCTGCCCAACGGGCAGCGTTGGACACGCGAGATTATTCTTGAGGCCGGACGCATTAAGTGCGTAGCGCTCAATTACAGACCAGGTCAGCCAGTTGCTCCGACGTCTCCTTGCCCGTTCCCGGTGAATCTTTCCGCACCATCTTCGGTCAATGACGGAGAGGTAATAACCTACACTGCAGATACCACCTACAAAGGATCCTCAACGCTGAACTACACCTGGACGGTAAGTCCGTCGAACGCCAAGGTTCTCAGTGGACCCGGCACTCCGACGATTACAGTCGATTCAACTGGATTGGCAGGACAACGGATTACGGCCACGCTCGTGGTCGATGATGGCTCAAGCGAGCCCATGTGCCGGCAAACAGCGCAGGCTTCTACTTTCATTCCGGCTTTGCCTCCGCGCGAGAATCCGGCCCGGGAGTTTGACGTTTGTTGCAATTGCTCGTTCGACGATCAAAAGGCCCGTCTTGACAACCTCGCGGTTGAACTTCAGAACGATCAGTCGGCCACTACTTACATTTTCGCTTACGGTGGCCGCACCAGCCGTGTCGGCCAGGCCGACCGACTTGGTGCTCGGGCGCGAGATTATCTTGTGAGTCAACGAGGCAGCGACCCGGCCCGAATCATCGTTCTCAATGGCGGTTTCCGTGAAGAGGATTGTGTTGAGCTGTGGATCGTGCCAAGCGGCGCCACACCTCCACAGCCCCGGCCTACGGTCCAGGCGGGCGACGTACGGCCGCCCCGCGAAACGCCTACCAGAAAACGCCCGCGCTATTAAGCTTGAATGAGCTGTGCAGGCGAGTAGGCCTGCGCCCCCAGCATCTGGCAGTTTCAGTATTGTGTGAGTTAATGGGAGACAGGAGCCATCGGCGCTCTTGTCTCCTTTTGCTTTTCGCGTACATTGACGCTACCGAAACCCTGTGGTAACTACCATTCGCTAACTTATGAGTGCACCGAATATTGAAACTATCGTCTCGCTCGCCAAACGCCGAGGCCTTGTTTTTCCGTCATCTGAGATTTACGGCGGAC
>CAZVHN010000055.1:0-3587 GCA_964626895.1 uncultured Chloracidobacterium sp.
CGGACTGGCCTGGATCGGATTAGTAGTGCCGGCTCTGAGACCACTATATGACTACGCCTGGTTCGTAGGGTTTGGCGCTGCGGGACTAACGCACCTGATTCTTACGAAGCTCTGGCCACCTCAGTTAGATGAGCCACCCAAACCGGCTGCGGCGATGGCTCGGAAAGCGGCGTAAACAGAATTTCGGATTTCAGATTTCAGAGTCTCTAAGATCTCAAATTATCTCAAATCTGAAATCTCAGATCCTTGAGGCTTAAAACCTAAAACCCCTGGAGTGGATATGCCACGCACAGTTAAATGCGGATTGATTCAGTGCTCAAACGCCGCACCGACGGATTTGCCGGTAGACGAGATCAAACGGCTCAACATTGAGAAGCACCTGGGCTTTATCGAGCAAGCTGCCGAGCAGGGCGTGCAGATTCTCTGCATGCAGGAGGTGTTCACTACGCCTTACTTTTGCGCCGAGCAGCAGATCCGCTGGTACGAAGCGGTGGAGAAGATTCCCGATGGGCCAACCGTGCGCCTGCTGCAGGAAGTGGCGCGGGCCCACGGCATGGTAGTCATCGTGCCGATTTATGAGGAAGAGATAACCGGCATCTACTACAACACAGCCGCGGTTATCGATGCCGACGGCAAGTATCTGGGCAAGTATCGAAAGAACCACATTCCGCACGTTAACCCGGGCTTTTGGGAGAAGTTCTATTTCCGGCCAGGTAATCTCGGGTATCCCGCGTTTGATACAGCCTTCGCGCGTATCGGGGTCTATATCTGTTACGACCGCCACTTTCCGGAAGGGGCCCGGGCACTCGGTTTGAATGGGGCCGAGATAGTTTTCAACCCCTCCGCAACGGTGGCTGGTCTCTCAGAATACCTGTGGCGGCTGGAACAACCAGCTCACGCGGTTGCCAATGGCTATTTCATCGGCGCCATAAATCGCGTAGGTCATGAACAGCCCTGGGATATCGGCGAGTTTTACGGGCAAAGTTATTTCTGCGATCCGCGCGGACAGTTTGTTGCCGAAGCGCCCCGCGACCAGGATGCGCTGGTTGTGGCAGATTTGAATCTGGACATGATCCGCGAGGTGCGCAACACCTGGCAGTTTTTCCGCGATCGCCGACCGGATACGTACGGAGCATTGGTCGCCGACTAAAACGTCCAATGTCCAACGTCCAATGTCAAAGGACTTTATTAAAGGAAATGAGTAATTAACCGCAGGCTGATCGCAACACGGACATTGGACTTTGGACATTGGACTTTGGACTAATAAGTTAACGACTGAATTCAGGAGTTGATCCGATGGACCTATCGATCACCGTCAACGGAATGAAGTTTCCCAACCCCTTCCTGCTGGGCTCGGGACCGCCGGGAACCAACGCGCGTGTAATCGCGAAGTCGTACGACGCCGGTTGGGGCGGCGCTGTGGCCAAGACCGTCAGTCTCGAGTCTGCCAAAGTCGTCAATGTTGTGCCGCGTTATGGAAAGCTGCGCTCAAAGATTTCCGGGGAAGTTATCGGGTTTGAGAACATTGAATTGATCTCTGACCGGCCGATCGATGTCTGGCTGGACGAGTTTCGTCAACTTAAAAAACAGTATCCTCATCACATCCTCATTGCTTCGATCATGGAAGAATATGAGAAGGGACGCTGGCAGGAATTGACTAAACTTGTTCAGGACACGGGCGTCGATGCTTTTGAGTTGAACTTCTCCTGCCCACACGGAATGACTGAGCGCAAAATGGGCTCAGAGATGGGCGAGCATCCGGATCTCACCCAGGAAGTGACCGGCTGGGTCACTGAGGTTTCGAAGATTCCCGTGTGGGCCAAGATGACGCCGAACATAACGAACATCAAGGAGCCCTCCCACGCGGCGGTACGCGGTGGTGCCGTTGGCGTTTCGGCGATCAATACTATTCTGTCGGTCATTGGCGTCGATCTCAATACCTTAAGGCCCATGCCAACCGTCGAAGGTCACACGGTTCCCGGCGGTTATTCTTCGCAAGCTGTGCGTCCCATAGCACTGCGCATGGTAAGCCAGCTGGCACTAAGCCTGCCCAAAGAGGTTTCCATCAGTGGCATCGGCGGCATTGAGTCGTCTCACGATGCGCTTGAGTTTCTGCTGCTTGGCTCTTCGACCGTTCAGCTTTGTACCGGCGTCATGCTTCACGGGGTCAAGATGATCGACGAACTTAAGGAGGGCCTGGAGAAGTTCATGACCGATAAAGAATTCGCTTCCGTGGAGGGGATCGTGGGTAAAAGCCTCCCATTTTTTTCGACTCACATGGATCTGGTGCAGAAGATGAAAGCCGCCAAGCGCAGTAAGGCTGGTGAAGCCAGCCGTGATAATGAGTGGGCGCAGAAGGATATTACGGAGAAGACCGCGGAGCTGACCTCTAACTAGATCTCGACGACGAATAGTTAGCCATTCTAATCAAACGTGCTATAGAATGCCGCGCAATGTTGCAGCAGACCGCATTCCTGCCTATCTCTTCAGTTTTGGGCGATCGTAAACTTGCATTTGTGTTGGTGGGTGCCACTGGACTTCAGATCGCTTTGGTCTCACTCAAACTCCCGGCCTGGGAGTGCCCCATTCTTCATCTAACCGGAGTTCCCTGCCCCGGCTGTGGCTTGACGAGAGCCATCATGCTGCTCCTGCAAGGGGACGTGTATGCTTCAATCAAGTTTCATGCCTTCGCTCCAATATTTCTGATTGCCATTGTGCTTGTGGCTCTGACCGCGATACTGCCTAAATCATTAGTCCAACCCGTAATCTCCGGGACGTATTTGCTTGAGCGCCACACGGGATTTGCCGTCATAGTTCTTACCGGTCTAATTCTCTACTGGCTGGCGCGATTGCTGGATCTTCCAGCGTTCATCCAGCTTATCCGAGGGTAGGACGTTTTGGTCTTTCGCTAGAAAACTGAATGGAGGTAAATCGCAATGGCTGCTCTAGGAATGCTGATCTGGCTAGGCTGTGTGATTTGTTTGGTAATCGTTCTGATCAAGCTGTTTCAGAATGAGGGCGCACTTAAGGGGATTCTGGGGTTGATCTGCGGGCTCTATACTTTCATCTGGGGCTGGATGAATGCAACCAAACTCAACATCAGGTAGTGCTGTAAATCTGTGGTGCTAGCTCCGTTAGTGTGTTGGTGGTAACCGGGAAGAATTTCCCCCCTGCGCCTGGAAGGGAAAAGCTAAGTCTTGTCAGGGGGTTAAAGTAATCATCAAAAAAACGAGCCGAGAGCGGCTGAACATAGGACAACTATATAAGTCACAAAAAGCACAACTCGGAATTGCTCCTCCGTTAGTTTACTGCGAAGAAGCCAGGAGAAGAACAGAGCAATACCCGCGAGAGTCCAGCTCGTAATGACAACGGCTATAGTGAAACCCAGCATGTAAAAGGGATGAAAAAAGGGATCAAACCCGCCCGCTGGCATGGTAAGTGTTGAGACAGCCGCCGAAGCCAACAGAAAGGCCACGAACCACCAGCCTTTATGTTTCACAAAGGTATTCGTTTGGTCGGCCGGCCTCAGATCGGGTGTGCCAGGAGAGTTCTGTTCGTGAGTAACGCTGAGGGTTTCTTTGACGCGC
>CAZVHN010000056.1:0-3081 GCA_964626895.1 uncultured Chloracidobacterium sp.
CGTGGTTTTGAATACCCCGCCGAGCGTTCCTGCGTAAATAGTCCCCGGCGCATTAGGCACTATGGCGAGAGACCGCACGTTGGTGTTGGTAAGGCCAGTGTTCATGCTTACCCAATTGGCTCCGCCGTTCGTGGTCTTGAGTACTCCGCTTGTCCTTCCGCCGTAGACGATGGAGGTGTTGGACGGATCAATAGCCAGCGCCCGAATGTTGCCTGAGACTAGCACCGTGGTCCAACTGCTTCCCCCGTTTGTGGTCTTTAGGATCCCGCCTAGAAAGCCGGCGAAAACCGTCGTTGGCGTTACTGGGTCAATTGCCAGGGAGGAAATAGAGTTTGGATTGACCAGCGTCCAGCTGCCGCCCCCGTCTGTGGTCTTGAAGATGCCGCGAACGGAGCCCGCGTAGACGACAGAACTGTTTGTCGGATCAACCGCCAGCGCTTGAACAAAGGGAGTGTTCAGATTGGTCGCTATCCAGTTCACCCCCGCATCGGTTGATTTGAAGACGGTGCCGCTGGTTCCGACATAAACAGTGGTTGGCGAGTTAGGCGCCACGGCCATCGAGGAAATGTGGCTATCAGTCAATCCAGTACGGCTTAAACTCCAACTCCCCCCGGCATCGACACTCTTGAAAAGACCGCGATCAAATCCCCCTGCACCCCTGACCGGGTTTACTGTAGAAAGGTCTAAAGATCTTGTAACGCCGGTGACGTAGGCGTTGGCTGCCGAATCGATGGCAATGGAGAGTCCATAGTCCTGGCCCCTGCCGCCGAAGTATGTGGCATAACGCAGAGCCGATCCCGCGGAGTTAAGCGACATCACAAAGGCGTCGTAGCCTCCTCGAGCAGCTGCCTGCGGGGCGCCTGCTGAAATTGGGAGATTGGTCGATGCTGTGATGCCGACGACGTACGCGTTACCCGCGCCGTCAAGCTTAATACCGTCGCCCTCCTCGAACCCATTGCCACCAAAGAAGGTTGAATACACCAAGGCACTGCCAGTCGAATTCAGCTTAGTGATGAAACAATCGGTAGAGTCGGCGAGCGTGGTCTGTAGCGCTCCGGCTGTGACCGGGAAGCCCGCTTCCGCGAACCCGGTGATGTGCGCATTTCCCTGCCCGTCTACCGCAATACCATAACTTTCGTCAAAGCCGGCTCCACCAATGTAAGTTGAATAGATGCAGTCAGTGCCGCCCGGGCTAATCTTCGTCACGAAGGCATCGAAGTTTCCGCCGGAGACTTGTTGGAACCCGCCGGGAGTAGGGTTGAAAAGCGCATCGGGAACCGTTCCAGTTATGTAAGCGGACCCCTGAGCATCAACTGTAATCGCGTAACCATTGCCGCTGTTGTTGGCGATCGAAAAGTAGTTCAGCACGGGATCGATCAAAAGCGGCTTGCGCCGGTCATAACGCGAAATCTTGAAGCCAACTTTGCTCCCTTGCCTAAGCACGTAGCCACCATCGACCTGTTTCCTCACACCGTTAACTTCCTGGAAAATCGCCGGCTTGGTTTGGCGAATCTCACCGGCCTTCGTCTGAAGCAACAGGTCCCCTTGCTTGTCCACGCGCAAACCTTCGGCCCCGTCAAAATTTATCTGGATCACATTCGGATCCGCGCCCGGAGCTACTACAAGGTCATACTCCAACTGGTGTCGGTTACCGTAGTAAACGAGATCGACGCCGGGATAGACGCTGCTGTAGGCGACTTTCCCATAGGTAGGAATGCTGGTGAGCCACTTGGATGAGTCGTCGCCGATGAAGTAGTTGACTTTGCCGGGCCGCTCGTCGAGACCTGCAACCGCTCGCGGATTTGGGTTCGCTCCCACGAGCTGCATGCGGACAACAGTTGGAGCTTTTCGCTCTTTCGCTGCTCGTTGCTCACGACCACGGGGCGAACGATCAAGGTGCCGATCATCAAATTCGGCGCCCGCGCGGTGCTCCTCCGCGGCGTCGGCTTCGGTTGCGGATTCTTTTGTTGCGCCGCGATCCGGAAACACCAGCACCGCTTCGGCGGGCGTGAGGAAGATGTTGTAGCCCGGGCCTCGGGCGATGTATTTCACGATTGCGTCAGTCTGCCCGACGTTCGCTTCAAACGTTAACGGCAGCTTGCCGTAGTTCTTATTAATATCGACGCGCCCGCCGCTGCCCGCAGGCTTCGCAACACTCGAACTGCCCTGCTGCGGAGCGTCTGCTTTAGCTCGGTCCAGCTTAGCGCTGTAACTTGTGAAAGTGAGCCACCCCGTAAGCGCAGCAATGCAGGCAAAGAGCAAAATGCGCATAGGGGTTCGATAAGGAGAAAAATATTTTGGGGGTGTGAGCGAGGGCATTAAGTCATTACCTTGGGGTATCTAGAACGAATACTTCAAGACAAACTGAACGCGCCGACCGGGGGTCACGGTGTTTATGGCCTGGCCGAATCCAGGCGCTTCCAGCAGTCGCACGGGAATGCCAAAGTTGGCGCGATTCAGGAAGTTGAAAACGTCCATGCGCAGGCCCAACTTCTGCCGGTTCGTGACCGCCACGTTCTTAATAAGGGATACGTTCAATTCCAGGATGTTTCCGGCGCGAAAGGTATTGCGCCCAACGCCGCCGTCCTGACCAACAGACGCCAACATGCTCGCAGTGTCATTGGTGGTCAGGCGGAGAGGTTGGCGACGATCACCCGTAACGAGTAATCCGCCAGTATTGTCCAGACGGTCGGTCAGATTGCCGTCCAGGTTTACATCGAAGATGCTGTTTACAGTGAATGGTTGGCCGGTTTGAAATTGCCCCGTGCCGGCGATTTGCAGGCCTCCCAGTAGGCTGCGAACTAAACGACTATGTTCGGGAAACCGTCGGAACTCATAGATGAAGTTGTACGCGAAACGATGGGGCGCGTCGAAATTTGCCGGTCCACGTTCGCCCTCGAAGGTAAGGCTGTTCTGTGGCAGCGCCGACGCGCCGGCGAGATCAAACACGTCGGAGACATCGTCAGTTGCTTTCGACAGAGTGTAACTGATCTGATAGTTGAGCGATTTGCGGAAGCGTCCGCGCATCTGAAGTTGTAAAGCGTCGTATCGGGAACTGGCAGTTGTTTCAAACTGAGTGAC
>CAZVHN010000057.1:0-4015 GCA_964626895.1 uncultured Chloracidobacterium sp.
TCATCGTTCTGGTGCTGCTTTTTGTTTACAGAGGCCGGCGGTTTGGCGGGGGCGGCACCTAGAGAAGATTGATGTCAACGTTCAGACGCCGAGTAAATGAGTCAAATCTGATTGTCGTGCCTCGTCTGTTCTTGAAAGGGGGGAGCGCCACCGCGCTCCTCTCTTCTTTGCAACAACCCCCAATCGTTGTGAATAGTTCACGGTCAGCCGGGTCACTCTAAACATTTACCATTTAGTATTTACCATTTACCATTCGCTAACTTATGAGTGCACCGAATATTGAAACTATCGTCTCGCTCGCCAAACGCCGAGGCCTTGTTTTTCCGTCATCTGAGATTTACGGCGGACTCGGCAGCGCCTGGGACTATGGTCCACTAGGCGTGGAACTTTGTAACAACGTCAAGCAGGCCTGGTGGCGTTGGATGGTTTATGAACGCGACGACATGGAAGGGTTAGACTCGTCCATCATCCTCAATCGCCTGGTTTGGAAGTACTCAGGACACGAAGACACGTTTAGCGATCCACTGGTGGATTGTCGTGATTGCAATAGCCGGTTGCGCGCCGACAAGCTGGGATATCGGCCCAGCGATGAGGAACTCCGCGGACAGCTAGCGGGTGATGCTATAGCGAAAGCGATCCGGGAACGACGCATTGGATGCCCAAACTGTGGATCAAAGAATCTAACCGAACCGCGCCCGTTCAACCTGATGTTTCGCACACATGTGGGCGCGGTAGCCGAGGCCGATCCTTCGTCTCTCGTCTATCTCCGACCAGAAACTGCCCAGGGCATCTTCATAAATTTTGCCAACGTCTTGACGACCAGCCGTCGCAAACTCCCTTTCGGCGTCGCGCAGATTGGCAAGTCATTTCGAAACGAAGTGACGCCCGGCAACTTCATCTTTCGTACGCGTGAGTTCGAGCAAATGGAAATGGAGTACTTTGTCCGACCCGGAGAAGACGAGCAAGTGCATCAGGAATGGATCGAAAGCTGCCTCAATTGGTTCACGAGTCTGGGTATTTTGGCGAACAATCTGCGCCTCTACGAACAACCAAAAGAAGAACTGGCCCACTATGCCAAACGCACGGTTGATATCCAGTACCGCTTTTTCCCCGAACGCGAAGAAGAGGAGCGGCAGTGGGACGAGTTGATGGGTATCGCCAACCGCACGGATTTCGATCTGCGTACGCACTCAAAGAAACCGGAGGACGCGGAAGGTAAGCGCCTTAATCCTGAATCGACGGAAGACCTGTCCTATTTCGATGAAGCAACCAAGGAGCGTTTTTATCCTTATGTGATCGAGCCGGCCGCCGGTGTGAATCGCACCGTGCTCTCCGTGCTCATGGATGGGTATTCAGAAAAGACTAACGACAAGGGCGAGACTCGGGTAATCCTGAAACTTCATCCAACCCTGTCGCCCATCAAGGCTGCCATTCTGCCATTGGCTAAAAACAAGCCCGAGATAGTTGGGATGGCCAAAGCAATCAAGCGCTCTCTACAGCCGGTGCTGCGCGCGGTTTACGATGATACGGGTGGCATCGGGAAGCTGTATGCGCGCCAGGATGAGATCGGCACCCCGTTCTGTGTAACCGTCGACCACCAGTCTCTTGAGGATGAAGCAGTCACCGTGCGGGACCGAGACACCTGGGAGCAGGAACGGGTTAAAGTGTCCGATTTGCAAGACCATTTGTTGAAGAGACTTAAAGGTTAGTCCAGCCCAATGTCCACAGCCCGGCGTCTGTGTTTGGGTTTTTGACTTAAGACATTGGACGTTGGACTTTGGACAATGTATAGCCATGCCGATAGTAAAAAAGCGTAACCAACAAACAGAAGCTCGGTTGCTGTTGGAATCCGGCGATCCAGTGGAGTTGCCGCCCGCCGAGGTTGACGAGCGCGCACTGCTCGTGCAGTTTGATCAGTTTCGACCTTTCATCCCGGAACTATTGGAAGAGCTGCGCAACGGCACTACGGCCGAGCCTGTAGCCGTGATGAATGACGGATCTACGTTCGCTATTCACGGTGAGAGCAAAACGTTTTGGGTGAAGCTCTGGCACGCAGCCCGAACGGAAATGACCAAGATCGACCGCGTACAGGTGCTGAGCTGCATTCCTTCCACTCGCGGGATTCAAATCACGGTCCCTGACGAACCCCTGCTTGAAGAATAGCCCAACGTCCAAAGTCCAGTGTCCGACGTCTTTGAGATGCGCAGTTGACTTTGGACATTGGACGTTGGACATTGGACTCCATGTCCGAGATTCCCGAAACAGTCTTGAAACTTGCGGGCAACATTCGCGATGCCGGAGGTCGGGCGCTGCTGGTTGGCGGTTGTGTGCGTGACGTCATCATGGGCACGCAGCCGAAGGATTGGGATCTTGAAGTCTATGGCATCGAGCCCGCAAAATTGCGCGAGATTCTCGACCGGTTCGGCGAAGTCAACGTTGTCGGCGAAGCTTTCACTGTTTACAAGCTGGGACCTGATCTGGACGTCTCGTTACCGCGCCGCGAGCGCAAGTCCGGTCGCGGTCATCGCGCCTTCGTCATCGAAGGCGATCCGGCAATGACGTTTGAAGATGCGACGCGCCGGCGCGACTTCACTATTAACGCAATCCTCCAGGACCCGCTGACCGGAGAGATAATCGACCCTTGCGGCGGACAAGAGGATATCAAACAAAGAATTCTGAACGCTGTTTCACCTGAGACATTCGTCGAAGACAGTTTGCGGGTATTGCGAGCGGCGCAGTTCGCCGCCCGGTTCGAGTTTGATATCGAGCCAGAGACGGCCGCTCTCTGTCGCGCAGTGGATGTTTCGGATCTTCCAAGGGAGCGCGTCTGGGGTGAGATGGAGAAGCTACTCCTGGGCGCCAGGCGGCCTTCGATCGGTATTGAATGGCTGCGCACGCTCGGAGTGACTGAGCAGCTGTTCCCGGAAATCAAGGCGCTGGAGGGCGTACCTCAGGATCCGGAGTGGCATCCGGAGGGTGATGTGTTCGTCCACACGAAGCTCGTTGTCGATGGCGCGCGCGATTCAATCGAAGATTTGCCATATGGCAAACAGGTCACCGTGATGCTCGCGGCGCTGGCCCATGACTTTGGCAAACCTGCGACGACGGAATTCCTGGAGGGTCGCTACCGCTCGCGTGGACACGAGGAGGCCGGCGTCGCTCCGACAGAGAGCTTCCTCAAGCGGCTGAACATTCATACCTTAGCCGGTTACGACGTGCGTGCGCAGGTGACTGCCCTGGTGCGGGAGCATCTGAAGCCTGGTGAGTTCTACAAGAAACGTGACGAGGTGGGTGATGGCGCTTTCCGACGCCTGGCGCGCAAGTGCGAACTTGATCTGCTGTACCGGGTTGCGAAAGCCGATTCGCTCGGACGCAATGCGCCCTGGGTTCCGCGCGACAAATGGTACGACTCGGCGGCGCAGGAGTGGTTCATCCAGCGCGCAAAGGAACTCGAGGTTGAGCAGCAGGCCCCTGCGCCGCTGCTGATGGGCCGACACCTGCTCGAAATGGGTCTCCCTGCTGGTCCAAGAATTGGGGAGATCACTCAGGCGGTGTATGAAATGCAATTGGACGGTCGTGTCAGAACCCTTGATGATGCCAAGAAGGAAGCGTATAAGATGCTATCCACAGATTACGCAGATTCCTCAAAGGAAAGGCCTCACCATGAAAAACCTCACCGAGAATGACCCAAGAACCTTCGCGATCATAGGAGCCGCAATGGAAGTTCACAGGCTTTTGGGATGTGGATTCCTAGAACCTGTTTACCAAGCGGCATTAATGCTCGAGTTCACCAAACGGGAAATTCCATTCAACAAGGAAGTTAAGCTTCCAGTTTTCTATAAGGAAGTCCAGTTGAAAACCGCGTATAAAGTCGATTTCATCTGCTTTGACAAGATCGTCGTAGAATTGAAAGCTCTTGGACGCATGAGTAGAACCGAGGAAGCTCAGGTAATAAACTACCTGAAAGCCAGCAGCAGCGAGATAGGTTTGCTTCTAAACTTTGGCACGCGATCAC
>CAZVHN010000058.1:0-2445 GCA_964626895.1 uncultured Chloracidobacterium sp.
GACGAAATCGCGTCTGTCCTGGACCAGGAAGACACAGCACTTTTCTCGGCTTATTACGATGTCACCGAGGGAGGAAACTTCGAAGGTAAGAACATTCTAAATGTCACTCGGCCCCTGGAAGACGTAGCAGCTAAGGCGAAAGTTACCCCTGAGCACCTTCAGCAATCATTGGAGCCCTCGCGGCGCAAACTCTTTGAGCTACGTGAAAACCGTGTGAAACCCGATCGTGATGAAAAGATTCTGACTGCCTGGAACGGAATGATGCTGGCCAGCTTTGCCGAAGCTGCAGCGATTTTCGACCGCGAAGATTATTTTGAAATTGCCAGACGCAATGCCCGGTTCGTCCTCGATAATTTGCGTCGTGATGACCTGCTCCTAAGAACTTACAAAGACGCCACCGCGAAACTGAATGCGTATCTGGAAGACTACGCATTTCTCAGCGACGGACTCCTCACTCTGTACGAGGCAACCGGAGAACTGGAATGGTTTGAGGCGACTCTTTCTATAACCAACAAGATGATCGACGAGTTCTGGGATGACCAAGACGGGGGGTTCTTTTACACCGGCAGAAGTCACGAGAGCCTGATCGTCCGTTCAAAGGATTATTTTGATAACGCCACTCCTTCGGGGAATTCCGTCGCAGCCGAAGTGATGCTCCGCCTCGCCGCCTTAACAGATAACAACGACTACCGAAGAAGGGCGGTGACCATCTTACGCCTTATCACCGATTCCTTGCGTCGATATCCATCTGGTTTTGGACGGGCCCTTTGCGCTCTCGACTTTTATCTGGGGACGCCCAAAGAGATAGCCATCATGGGCGACTATGATTTACCCCAAACTCGCCTTTTGCGAAATGCGGCATGGCAGTCGTACGTCCCCAACAAAGTGGTAGCCCAAGCAGCTCCTGAGGATAGTCGAAGCTCTGAGCTGATTCCTCTCTTACGTGATCGCGGGTTGGTCAATAACAGTTCGACGGCCTATGTTTGCGAGCATTTCACTTGCAGCGAGCCGGTGACAGACCCGGAAAGGCTCGTCTCTCAATTGGCTCGGCAAAGGCCAGTTTCAGGGGCGGTGACGGGTTGACCGCGCCATTCTCCCCGGAGTTAATCACGCTAAGCTCTTTCGACGCTTCACAATAGTCTGTCGCGCTCGAACGCGCGAAAGATGGCCTTGACTCCAACCTGCTGAAAAAGTTATCTTTACGGCGGTGCCAAACAGTGTTGGCCACCACCTGACCTGCGAAATCCGTCAATTTCACGAAACTACAAAGCCCGACTCTTCTGCATTCCGGATTCGAATTAATTCAAGCGTTTGCAGTCGTCAAATCTCGACCACCTAAAGCCCAATTAGGGTAAGCATTCGATCAAGTCACGATGCAAAAACGTAACTGGAAGAGCAGCGCTCTCTTTGTCTTCATCTCGGCAACGGGCGGGCTGCTTTTGCTTTCAGCAATAATCTCAATCTGCAAGTTGCCGCTACTCACCCCTGCCGGGCTAGCGTCGCTGTTCAATCTAGTCCTGCTGACCTTTGCCGCGAGCCGCTTCACCGTAGCCTTGACCGGCACTGACGGGATTAGCCAGAGCCGGAAGTCGGTCGCTGATGCATTGGTGTTCCTGGCAGTGATGCTCTATGCGATTCCGCCGACGGGTACAGCAGGACCAGCAACGTTTCTAGCCGCTATCGTTGGTTTCATGTCGACCTACCAGCTCACCAGCAGAAGAGAGTCCATCTTCACGACTGCCATAGCTGTCATTTCCACTTTTATCTCGGCTTCGTGCTACGGAATGCTGGTCCGGACTTTTGCTGACAACCCCAACATCGGGTTGGAGGGCGGGCTGCCTTTAAACATCTTCCTGATACCGGTCTGTGTGCTCGCGGTTCTCCAGTACTTTCTCAGCACGTTGGCGACGGCATCGTTCCTCCGCATCGACGGGGGCAAAGCTGCAGTCCTACCCTCACAGGAAAGTATTGTATGGACATTGACCACTCAGGTCGCGGGAGCGGCTTCCGCAGTACTCTTCTATGCAGCCATTCGCGGATCAGGCTTTCCGTATGTGCTTCTTGGCCTTCTGATTACGAGCCTTGTTCACCTGCTTTATAGATTCAACGAGAAACGCTTCGAGGAAATAAGACGTGGGGAAGCAGAGAAACGAAGGCATATCGAAGAGATGGCCACTATTCACATGAATACAATTGAGTCTCTGGCCATTGCAATCGACGCCAAGGACCAAACAACCCACGGGCATGTCCGTCGCACTCAGACCTACGCCCGCCAAATGGGCAAGCTCTTTTCGGTAACTGAACCTGAGTTGCGCGCGCTTGTCGCGGGAGCGCTCTTGCACGACATCGGTAAGTTGGCGGTTCCTGAGTACATACTCAACAAGCCGGGTAAATTAACCGAGGCAGAATTCGCCAAAATGAAGATCCACCCAGTCGTCGGGGGCG
>CAZVHN010000059.1:0-4817 GCA_964626895.1 uncultured Chloracidobacterium sp.
TAGACAAAGTACATAGGGTCGGACGAGTGTTATTGCCGGTCAGCCCGTCGATCTCGCATAACCCGGTAACCTGCTGATGACCCCGGTTCACTTCGCCCGTTCAATGTATCGGCCTTCGGTGGGATCCACGCGGATGCGGTCGCCTTCATTAACAAAGGGTGGGACGGTGATGGTGACCCCGTTTTCGAGTGTGGCCGGTTTATTGACGTTGGAGACAGTCGCCCCCTTCATAGTGGGCTCGGTGCGGGTTACGGTGAGTTCAAGGGACGGCGGAAGATCAATGCCTACGGGTGCCCCTTCATAAAACTCGGTTTGCAACCTGAGTCCGGGATTCAGCCACTGAGCCACGTCCCCCAGGTCCTCTTCGCTGAGCGCAACCTGTTCGTAGTTTTCGGTATTCATGAAGTGGTGATGGGACCCATCGGAATAAAGGTACTCCATCTCGTGCTGCTCCAAACTTGCCCGCTCCACCGTGTCGGCAGAACGGAACCGATGCTCGAAAGATGACCCCGTCTTTATGTTCCGAAGTTTGGTTTGCACCATCGCGCGCAAATTACCAGGCGTATGGTGGCGAAACTCCAAAACTTTGCACGGCTGACCCTCGAAGACGATTACCATGCCGCGCCGAATTTGGGTTGCTGGAATAGCCATAGACTAATTTCAATCTCCATTAAATAGTTATTCAGGTTCTTACAAGCGAGCGGTGGGCGCTGTTGCTCCTTAACGAAACACGTAGTCTAACGAGGCCCTGAGATCTTTGTCCAGCGTAGATCACGACTGGATGCGAGCGATCGACAGGTGATCATGACGCTGCGATGAAAATTCGAATCGGATTTTAGCCGCGGATACACGCGGATGAACGCGGACATGAACAGCAAGTTGCAAGCGACTGGAGTAAGGCCCTTTTCTGATCCGCGTTCATCCACGTGTATCCGCGGCTAAAATGATTTCTCCAATCACCACAACGACGAAAAGACAGCTTCACCGAAACCCTATCAGTTCGGATCAGCCGTCTTTTTGAGGAGCCCACCTACCTCACTTTTGCTAAACGTCTCGCCGACGTTGAGGTTCCAAAAAGAGCTAAGCCGCGCGGGCGCGCGAGACCCTTCGCTGCCGCGCTACCCTTTGGAGCCATTTCTGGGCGTCGCTGTAATGTGGAAAGCGACGCTCATCCTGACGAAAAGCACTGGTGTGATAATAGCGTCGGCCGTTGATTAGCCGCGCTGGGTGCTTAATATGAAGCATTTCATGATAAAGAATAAACTCAACGAACCATTCAGGGACCTCGAGTGAATCGAGCGTCTTGCTAATAGTGATTGTGTCGTAAACTCGATCATGATGGCCCAGAATATTGCGAGTTCGACGCTGTGACCATGTAAGTGTCGCTTTCGCCAACCCTCCGTCGAAATAACGTCGGTTGAGCTTAGCAAACATCTTGTCCAAGTTATAAGCCTCGCCCTGAGCTGAGGAAATCACCTTGCGGCCACGCCGGCGACGAGCCAGGTCAGAGGAACGCATGACCTCCGATGTTACGGAGTAGTCCTGATAGACCCGTTTGTGTACGTCTGGAATTCGCTTCCCTAACAATCTGGCGACTAGGACGAAGGCGAGTGCGCGTAAGACGTCGGGCGGAGCACCCTTGCAAATATCGGACAAACGAACATACACCCGTCCGGAGCGCACCCTGATGGTGTGATGCAATCCGGCATAGGGATAAAAGCGAGCCTCAATCTCAGGCACGGGACGATTGTTTCCCAGATGGCGAAATGCGTCTGAAAAAAACGTCTTGACTTCATTCATCGCCAGTGCTCCTACGAAATAATGCACACCCTGATTCAGCGATTTTCTACTCTTGAAGGACCGGGGAGACCTCCCTAAACCCCTTGATTGACTTGGGGAGCTCCGGGGCCGCTGCTAGCTCCAATTTGGAAACATCTTAAGTAGCTCAGCTGTGGGGCGTCAATTGATTTCCAGCAGGCATTGAAAACCCCAGTAAAAGAGCCCATTGCCCTAAGCGCCGGGGTGAGAAAACGTGGGAGGGCTAATCACACAGCTCTAAACCCAAGTGTTATAGCAGTTTACGGGCCACTAAGAATAATCTTCATCGATCGGGACTTAAGTGTATGTGGGGCGTGGAATTAGCTTTAGGAGTGGAACTTGGCCGCAGGTTTGGGTACGGTTAAATCCTTCTGTTTGCAGCCACCTTCATGATTCCTTTATACTGCGAAGGGTGCTCTGGCGGTTCCGTTGGTCGGCTGCTGGTGGCGCCTTTACGGTGAGCGAACTTTACGGTTCCTCCATTCCGATCAGCATCTAAATGAACATCTAATGCCCCGTCGTAGTAATCTTCAAACCTCAGAAAAGAACACTCCTGATTCACGTGGGCAGGCTGTGCTCGCTGCCATAATCAAGGAGCACCTCGTCACGGGAGAGGCGGTTGGCTCCCTAGTGCTATCGGACCGGTTCGCCCATGGCCATGGCTGGAGCTCCGCTACGATCAGAAATGTCATGGGGGAACTTGAAGAAGCAGGGCTAGTGGAGCAGCCGCACACCTCAGCCGGCCGAGTGCCTACCGACAAGGGCTATCGTTATTACGTCGACAATATGCTGGGAGAGGCGCGACTCTCACGTGCCGACCTTAAGGCGATCGATGCGGTTTTCTCTTCCACCGGGTTCGAATCTTCCTCGTCTCCGGAACGGCTGATGGAAAAGGCTTCCCATGCGCTCTCGGAACTCTCAGAGAACGTCGGCATCGTTGTCTCGCCATCTCTGGCTGAGAACCGGCTAAGTCACATTGAGTTTCTTCAGCTCTCCGACAAACGGATTTTGGTGGTGCTCGTAACTACGTCCAACAACATCCACAACAAAATCATTCGGTTGGAAGAGAGCCTTACCCAGGAAGACTTGGAGCGTACGGCCCGCTACTTGAACACAGAATTCAGCGGTAAGAGTTTAATTACCATTCGCGCTGAAATCCTGGAGCTGATGAGAGAAGAAAAGGCCCTGTATGACAGGCTTCTGCGTAACGCTATTTTGCTTTGCGATATGAGCTTGAATGGTGAAGAGTCAAGCGCCGGCGAGGTTTATGTTGATGGCGCATCCAACATGCTTACTAAGCCCGATTTTGTCGATGTTGACAGAATGCGCGAGCTGTTTCGCACTTTCGAAGAAAAATCGCGTTTGCTTAAAATACTCAACGAGTGTGTCTCTCGGGAGCAACCTGCATTTCGAGGTGACGTCAACGTGGTCATTGGAAGGGAGCATCCTACCTCCTCAATGCGCAATTGTGCCCTCATTACCGCCCCCTACCGAATTGGATTCAACGTGAACCCAGGCACGCTGGGAGTCGTCGGACCGATGAGAATTGAATATTCACGCATCATGGCTATGGTAAACTACATGGCCCGGCTGATTGAGCGCCGACTGGGTGAAGAAACCCCTCTTTACTAACGCCGTGGCCGTTAACGATACCCCTTTAAAAGTTTTGGAACCTTAGATTCATGTCTCCCAATAAAAAAGCTAGCGGGCCGAACCGCATTCCTATTGAATTCGTGGATACAGAACAGGAGAACGAGATCTCAAGCGAGTCTCAGGCCATGAATGAACCTCGCGAAGAAAACGGGCCTGATGAAGACGTTATCCTCGACGAGTTTGCCGACGTGGACGTAGAGGCGGTCGAGGATAGGTCTGAGGAACAGTATGAGGAACCGTCTGAATTTAGCTCCGACGAAGTCGACACGGACGAAGTTCCGTATCAATCGACCCAAGCCAACACCGGCGAGCTTGGCGGCCCGGTATTAGCCGAGTTGGTCGCAACTCGAGCCGAGTTGAAAAGGGTAGAGTCTGAGATTCCGGACCTGAAAGATCGGCTGGCGCGCAGACAGGCCGATTTTGAAAACTATCGCAAGCGAGTGGAACGCGAACGCGCTGACACATATGAGCGTGCAGTCGCGGAGATCGCCGGAAAGTTGCTGCCAGTTCTCGACAATCTCAGGCGGGCGCTTGATGTGGAAGCGAACGTTGAATCAACTGAATCGGATGAGTTTCGTCACTTCCTGAGTGGAGTCGATCTGATCTTCAAACAACTTACCGGAGTACTCGAAGCCCTCGGTGTGAAACCGATCACGGCCGTGGGCGCGCGTTTTGACCCTCACATTCATGAAGCCGTGGTGTCGGAGTCTACTGACGAGTACGATCCAGACACCGTTATGCAGGAGCTAATCTGTGGTTACCGCTTGGGCGATAAACTAATTCGACCTGCGCTGGTGAAGGTGGCCGTGAAGAAGTAAATCCGTAACCCATGGGAAAAGCAATCGGAATAGATTTAGGGACGACCAATTGCTGCGTCGCCGTTTTGGAGGGCGGGGCAGTCCAGATTGTGCCGAATAAGGAAGGGGGCCGAACTACTCCCAGTGTTGTCGGTTTTACCGATAAGGGTGAACGTCTGGTCGGACAAATCGCCAAGCGTCAGGCCGTGACCAACGCAGCCAATACCGTGTACGCGGTTAAGCGTCTGATCGGCCGGAAGTATAACTCCCCCGAGCTTCAGCGCATGCGCGAGACTTCGGCCTTTGAACTCGTTGACTCGCCCAATGGCGACGCGCGCGTTCGTGTGCAGGGCCGAAGCTACAGCCCGCCGGAGCTGTCGGGCATCGTTTTGCAGCGACTAAAAGCAGCGGCTGAAGATTTTCTGGGCGAGCCTGTGACCGATGCGATTATTACCGTACCGGCCTATTTCGATGACACGCAACGCCAGGCGACGAAGGATGCCGGAAAAATTGCCGGCTTGAAAGTCGAGCGCATTATCAACGAGCCCA
>CAZVHN010000060.1:0-2773 GCA_964626895.1 uncultured Chloracidobacterium sp.
CAAATAAATACATCTGTCAAGGCGTATGTGAGGGGGGGGGTTGTGGAAAGAGAGTTCGCAATCGGGATGGTCCATGGAATCTGGCGAGACACCGTGCTCCTGGAACGGCGAAGCGAGATACTCGGAAACGAATGATCCGAAGGGACGATGGCCCGAGTTTTTGGCGTCAAGAATTGGATAGAATTCTAGGGTGGTTAGAGCTTAAATGGACCGAAGAAAAGGAACTCTGGGACTGCGGAAATCGTAATCATAAAACCCCAGTCTTACCAAACGATCAAACCAATGGCAGACAAGGACTACAGCATCGAAGAGTTGTTCAAAGCACTGGCGGATCGCACCCGTCTACGCGTAATCAACTTGCTGGGCGACGACGAGGTCTGCGTCTGTTTCTTCGTGGAAGTCTTGAAGCTGAACCAACCGAAGATCTCGCGCCATCTCGCGTACCTTCGCAAAGCTGGTGTGGTGGCTGCCAGACGAGAAGGAAAGTGGATGCACTACCGAATAGTGGAACCGCCCGATCCCCGCGCGGCCAACATATTTCGCGAAGTGCGCGCGTCGCTGGCAAGTGATGCCGGCATGAAGCGCGACCGGGCGAGACTGGCCCAAATTTGTTGTGCTCCACAGCTTCCCGTGCAACTGCAAAAAGCGCCGCGCCCGGCAAGCCTGGTGGCATAAACTAGAAAGGCATAAGGAATGGTTACTGCAATTGAACCCCTCCTCCGTGAACAATTGATTGACCGGCGTCAGAAGCTGGAAATCGCGTCCCGTGGTTTCATTGAAGCCACAGAAATCTCGCACCTCCTGGCCGAAGTTGACGAGGCCCTGCGTCGCATGGAATTAGGCACTTATGGCCTGTGCGACTTTTGTAACGATCCCGTCGAAACCGAAAGACTCATAGCAAATCCACTAACTCGGCTTTGCATTGATCACTTGAGCCCTAAGGAACAACGGGCGCTCGAGGACGATCTTGAGTTGGCCGCGCGAATTCAAACCGGACTGCTACCACTACCAAGTCAAAGGATTGATGGTTGGGAGATCGCCTACCACTATCAGCCAGCCGGTATTGTTAGTGGCGACTATTGCGATCTCATCAGCAGCAACGATCAGAGTCTGCTGTTTGTGCTGGGAGACGTTTCGGGCAAAGGTGTGGCCGCGTCAATGCTGATGGCACACCTTCAGGCGATGTTTCGAACGCTTATTTCCATCAACCTTCCGCTCGAAGAAATTGTTGAGCGTGCCAGCCGCGTCTTTTGCGAAAGCACCTTGCCGACCCATTACGCGACACTTGTCTGTGGTAAAGCCAACACGTCGGGTGGCATTGAGATTTGCAACGCGGGCCATCTGCCGCCTCTGCTGCTTCGCCAGGGCGCAGTGCAGAGCATCAAGGCCACCGGCTTACCTCTGGGCATGTTCGGCAACGAGCATTTTTCGGTAAACAGATTTCAGATGGAGAAAGGCGATACCCTCTTTCTCTACACTGACGGGTTCTCTGAAACCCGGGACGGCGCAGGAATTGAATATGGCGCAGAGAGATTGTCATCACTTCTCCTCGAGCACGGCGGTCTCGCGCCGAAGGCCTTGCTTACCACTTGCGTAGACGAAGTCGATGCTTTTCGGATTACCAATTCACTCGCCGATGATTTGACAGTCATGGTGATTCAACGGGTCCACTAAATCAAATTGAGGTTCTTTCAAGGGGCACGCCTTAAGCGCAGCACGGCAATCTCGGGCCTTACTCCGAGGCGCAGTGGCAAACCAATGACTCCGGTGCCCCGGGATACGTAGAGCTGCGTGTCTCCGCGCCGGAAAAGGCCCTGGGCATATTTGAGTTCGCCGTTGGCGAATCGAGCTGGTGGGCCAATCAGAGGCAGATTGATTTGCCCACCATGAGTGTGTCCGCTAAGAATCAGTCCTACTTTCTCAGACTCCGCAAGATCAAGAACTCTCGGCTGGTGAGACAGCAGCACTGTCGGGCGTTTCTGATCCAGCCCGTACAGCGCGCGAGGCCAATTAGTTCCTGCCCAGGACCAATCATCGATCCCTGAGAGCTGCAGCACATCCGGTCCTCGCCGTAGGCTGGTGTTCGCGTTATTGAGCACTGCGATGCGGTTATGTTCGAGAGCCCGCGTGGTCAACTCTCGATCGGTGTAGTGGTCGTGATTGCCCAGCACAGCCCAAACGCCTTCAGGGGCTTTCAATGACCCGAGCGCTTCGGCGCAGGGCTCGATATATCGCCGGTAGGAGGTCGTATAGTCACCGGTGAGGGCAATCAGATCCGGTTTGGTCAAGTTTGCTAAATCCACGGTCCGGCGCACCTCATCAATACCGACTATCCGGCTGTGATGAACGTCAGTAAGCTGGGTAATGCGAAAGCCTTCAAAACGCTCGGGTAGGTCGCGCAGGAAAACGTCGGTTTCGGAAACTTCGTAACGATACGGTTCAATAAAGCGCGCGTAAGCCGAAGTTGCGGAAACAGCAACTAGCGGCGCAGCAGCAAGACCGGTCAGGAACTGTCTACGACTTAACTCCAATGTGGCCACGCCAGGATTCTATACGGTGATCCCCAGGTGACCATAGCAGCCAATTATCAGAGGGTGCTGGTTCATTTTGAGTCCGGAAGTTCAGAGTTCATCCTTTAGGTTGCGGCTTAGCGGTGCGGACAAGCTAAAGCATTGGACTCTAAACGGCGGCCAGTGGGCGTCATCTTGACAATCTGATGCCGCAGACTAGAATGAGTTTTCGCCCTGGTTCGGCACGGAGATGTGGCCGAGTG
>CAZVHN010000061.1:0-5960 GCA_964626895.1 uncultured Chloracidobacterium sp.
AATCATTAGACTTACGCGTCTAGTACCTTAGGAGGGTCAGGCATTTTTCTTTCGCCTGTCCGTGGGCGTCGCGCAACGCTCGCCCACGGCTATTAACTTATATCCCTCCGGGATGATGTGCCGTAACCCAAACTGAACTGGTACCCAACAGTAGGGTAGTGCTCCATTAGTGTGTTGCAAAGGGGACGGTCGAAGGCAATGAGGTCAGTACCACCTCGCGGTAGCGGGTGGGTTTGCTTCCGAACAAAATCGCTGGGCAAAAACCAGATGCTCTCAGCGTTATAGCTGCTCCATCGACAACCCACCCGCTACCGCGAGGTGGTACTGACCTCATCGCCTTGCAGAAACTCGCCACTCAATCGGCTTTCTTTCTTAGCAACACGGTAACGGAGCACTACTAACAGTAGGGAAACGTTGACAAGGCCATCTGGTCCGACTTACTCTGCCTGTACAGCCCGTTTCCGGGCTGACGCCCTTCAAGCCTCTCTCACCGAGCTTTCCGAAGTACTTCTTTAAATGGCAACCCTGAAAGAGATCGCAGAATTTAACGAGAACGAGATCGCACCACCGGAGTCGCTCCGTGTGGCGACGCGGGGTGACCTGCATGACAACCGTGCCCGGGTTTTGCTGGTCGAGGACGACAATGCTCTGAGGCGTTATGTTGAAGTCACGCTGCAGCGGGCAGGTTACGAAGTGCTCTCGGCGGCGGACGGACTCGAGGCCATGAAGTTAGCACTGACCTCAGCCGTAGACCTGGTGATAACGGATGCCATGATGCCTAATCTGAGCGGTCACGAGCTATGCCGGTTTCTGCGCAACAGTCCCCAACTTTCTCGCATCCCGATCATCTTTCTGAGCGGAATGGAACGAAAGGAAAGCAGTGAGGAAGAAGAATACGCAGATGCGGTGTTTTCAAAGCCTGTGTCCGCGGAGGACCTCACGGAATGCGTGGCTGAGCTGCTGCCGGCGAGGAAGTAAAGCTCCCAATCAGGGGCAAGCGGCTTTGCGGGCCGCCCCTGGATTAAGTCCGACAAACACCGCGCCCTGGAAGGGCGCATCAGGCATCATCAAACTAGGGTTCATCGTACTCAGCCGGGCTGAGTCTCAAAATAGTGCGAGGGCTACTATCAGGTTTCCGGAAGATTCTATGCGCCCCTTCAGGGAGCGGTTGTGCTGTCGCTCGATCCAGGGGCTGCGCGCAAAGCCGCTTGCCCCTGGCTACCTTCTGCCGCCGCTAGTTGAGACAGATCCCGGCCTCCCATGAAATAAAACCGCGGCGGCTAGTTAACTTCTGGCCGCCGCGTTTGTTTAGGTTTGGTAACCGATTCAGGCCGTCTTCGCGCTGCTCGTTCCGATCAATTCGTCGAGCGGCGTGTATTTCAACCCTTGTGAAGTCGCCACGGCTTCATAAGTGCAGTGACCCGCATAAGTGTTCACTCCCGCCTTCAATCCCGGGTCGCCGGCAATTGCCTCGAAGAATCCTCTGTGGGCGAGTCGCAGCGCATAAGGAAGAGTTGCATTGGTGAGCGCGAAAGTGGAAGTGCGCGGCACTGCCCCTGGCATGTTTGCCACGCAGTAATGCAAGACCCCTTCGACGTAGTAAGTAGGATCAGAGTGCGTTGTGGGATGCGTTGTTTCGATGCAGCCACCCTGATCCACCGCCACGTCGACGATGACGGCGCCGTTGGGAACATCTTTGAGCATGCTCCGGGTGACTAGCCTGGGAGCGGAGGCCCCGGGCACCAACACCGCGCCCACGATCAGATCGGCTTGCGAGACGGCATCGTGGATCATGTAGGCGCTGGAAGCCAGCGTCGAGATCTTTGAGAGAAATATGTCGTCAAGTTCGCGCAAGCGGTCGAGGTTATTGTCGATCATGGTTACATGCGCCCCCATGCCCACGGCAATCTTCGCGGCGTTTGTCCCCACCACACCGCCCCCGATAATCACAACGCGGGCTGCGGGCACACCGGGGACACCTCCCAGCAGAATGCCGCGGCCGCCACTCATCTTCTCGAGATAGTGGGCCCCGACCTGGATGGCCATGCGGCCGGCGACCTCAGACATGGGCGTCAGCAGTGGCAAGCCGCCACGCCGATCGGTAATGGTTTCGTAAGCGATACCGGTAACTTTGCGTTTGAGAAGCTCTTCAGTGAGTTCTTTGTCCGGAGCCAGATGAAGATAGGTAAAGAGCAACTGGCCATCCCGCATTCGTGGGCACTCAGGCTTAACCGGCTCTTTCACTTTCACAATCATCTCGCCCTGGGCCCAAACCTCGTCGGGGGAGCCAAGAATCTGCGCGCCCGCTTTTTGATAAAGGGCATCCTCGAACCCTGAGCCTTCGCCCGCGGCCCGTTCGACCACAACCTGGTGGCCGGCGTCAGTCAGGGCGCGCACGCCCGCAGGTGTTAAGCCCACCCGGTATTCATTGTCTTTGATCTCTTTCGGCAGACCGACAATCACGTGGTTGGTACTCCAATCATGGATCGGATTTTAGAGAATAGAGCGTTGATCGTGTTTCTTACAGCTTCACTTCGTCAATCTGAGCTCGCTGAAGCTTTCCGCTGTAATCAACGTAGATGGACTTCCATTCGGAGAAGATATCAAGTACCTGTGTTCCGGCTTCGCGATGCCCGTTGCCAGTGGCCTTCGTTCCGCCAAATGGCAGGTGAACCTCGGCTCCTATGGTGGATGCATTGATGTAGCAGATGCCGGTGTATATCTCATTCATTGCGTGGAACGCTCGATTGACGTCGCGGGTGTAGATTGCCGCGGACAAGCCGTAGCGCACTCCATTGGCAATCTTGACCGCGTCATCCAGCGAGTTGGCGGGAATCACCGCAGTGACCGGTCCAAAAATCTCTTCCTGCGCAATCCGCATGTCGGGAGCTACGTCGGTGAACACAGTTGGCTCGATGAAATAACCGTGTGCGTAATCGCCCCGGGTGAGTCGTTTGCCACCGCAGGCCAGAGTGGCGCCATCTTCGTTCTGGCCGATGTCGATGTAACCCATGATCTTCTCGACCGCGGCGGCATTGATTACCGGACCCACGTCAGTCTTTGGGTCGGCGCCATTGCCGATTCTGAGTTCCTCGGTGCGTTCCACCAGCTTCTGCGAAAACTTCTTGTAAACCTTCTTGTGGACGATCAGCCGTGACGACGCGGTGCAGCGTTGGCCTGACGTTCCAAACGCGCCCCACACCGCTCCCTCGATCGCCAGATCGATGTCGGCATCATCCATTATGATGATAGCGTTCTTGCCGCCCATCTCCAGTGAACAGATCGCGTTGCGTTCGGCACAGGCCGAGGCCACCAGTCGCCCGGTCTCCGTCGATCCGGTGAACGATATGAGCCGCAAGCCGGGGTGGTTTGTCATCGCGGCGCCTATAGTCTCGCCGTGACCGGCAACCAGATTTACTACGCCCGGAGGAATACCTGCTTCTTCACAAGCTTTCACCAGGTTGTAAGTGGAGAGCGGGGTGTCTTCAGCAGGTTTTAAAACGACGGTGTTGCCACAGATAAGAGCAGGAATGAGTTTCCACGAAGGAATGGCCATCGGGAAATTCCAGGGTGTGATCAAGCCGCAGAGTCCCACCGGTTGACGCACACACATGGCAAACTTGTCGGGCATCTCCGCTGGTGTGGTGAAACCGTGCAGACGCCGGCCCTCGCCCGCCGTGTAGTAAGTGCAATCAATTGCTTCCTGCACATCGCCGCCCGCTTCTTTCAAAACCTTGCCCATCTCACGAGTCATGTCGGCGGTGAATGTTTCCTTATTTCGAATCAGGATCTCACCCAGTCGGAAAAGAATTTCCGCACGACGTGGGGCGGGGGTATGGCGCCAGCGATCAAATGCCTCCTGGGCAGCATTGACTGCGGCGTTTACGTCCGCGGTGGTTGAAAGCGGGAAACGGCAGATGGTGTCACGAGTGTCGGCGGGATTGATGTTTTCGAATACTTCGCCCGATTCACTCGGAACCCAAACGCCCGCGATGTAGTTGTTGTAGGTTTTTACGGAAGCGCGGGGCGCACTGCGACCATTTTGTTTCCGAGAGGTTTTTGCGAGAGCCTTTTTTGCTTGAGCCATAAGCCGAGTTCCGAGTTCCGACTTTCGAGTTCCGAGTTTAGGGTTCTCAACGCGAAACCCGAAACTCGAAACCCGAAACTTTGCTATTGGTAAGTGAACTGGACTATTCGCTGCGACACCCGATTGAGTTCCCGTTGATAGCGAGAAACGTTCAACACGATCGGATCGCCTGGTTTCAGTCCGTTTAAGACGCGCTGGAAATCAGCGAGCGTGGTGACAGGAACGCGATTGATGCGCGTGATTACGTCGCCTTCACTCAACGCCGGCTGACCGCCTGCCAGTCGCACATCCGCCGCCAGGCCGTTAGGGTCGACATTTTTGACGTAGAGACCGCGCACACCGGTCAGGTGTTTTTCCGCGACCAGCTGTTGCGTGATTTCCGCGAGGGTGATTCCGAGCTGCGGCCCATTTCCTTTGCTGTCGGACTCTTTCTTCTTTCCGCTCGGCTCTTCGGTAGTGGATATCACCTGCGGCAGAGGCCTCTCACCCAGCACCACATTCGCTGTGTGTTTCTGCAGTTTGCCGTCGACGTCGCGCAGATACGTCAACGCCACCGACTGGCCCACCGGACTGCTCGCAACTTTTTGAATCAGATCCTGAGCGTTGGCTACCGGCTGTCCATTAAACTCGACGATGATGTCGTTTGACTGGAGACCGGCCTTGGCCGCGGGTGTTAACTGCCCGTCCCTAGTCTGCGTAACATCCATCACAATCGCGCCTTTGGCCTCGGGTAGACCATAGACTCTGGCAAACTCGTCTTTAACTGAGTCGAGCGTTATGCCCAGAAAGCCGCGACGCACCTTGCCCTGGGCCACAATTTGGCGATAGACGAAGTTGGCTTCGTTAGCCGGAAGCGCAAACCCAATACCGTTATAGTCGCCGGTGGAAGTGGCAATCTGCGAATTCACACCGATCACTTCACCTCGCATATTCACCAACGGTCCACCGCTATTGCCGCGATTGATCGCCGCATCGGTTTGCAGGAAACGCTGGAAACTTGTGAAGTAGGGAGTCTCTCTTTCTTTCTTGGAGATGATGCCGGCCGTGACGGTCTGGTCCAATCCGAAGGGTGAACCCATTGCCAGGACCCAATCGCCCACCTCTGCCGAATTCGAATCGCCCAGGGTGACGGTGGGCAGGTCCTGCGGCGACTCGATCTTGATTATCGCAACATCCGTCTCTTCATCGATGCCGACAATCTTGCCGCGATACTTCTCGCCGGATTGCAGTCCGACAGTAATTCTGGTGGCTCCTTCAATGACATGTTCATTGGTAAGAATGTAACCCTTCGGGCTGACGATGAATCCGCTTCCCACACCGCGAGATGGTCGGCGAGCCTGGCGACGAAACATATCAAGCAGGGGGTTGTTCGTGGCCTGATCGTCTTTGTCAGCATAATCCTTATCAGCCGTCTCTGGGGCTGCGGTCATGGTTTCGATATTTACGACCGCGGGCTCAACGCGTCTGGCAATCTCGGCAAACGAAGCGGACAAGGCTTCCGGCGCGCGCGCAATCAGCGCTTCGTTTTGCGCTACCGTTGGCTGGCCGGAAAGCATGGCGCCGATACCAATCCCGGCGACAAGACACGCGATTGCAAGCGCGGCAATCCAGACCCGCAGCTTTCGCAGAATGGCCCACTCTTGAACTGTTGTTTGGTCTTTAGGAAGCTCGAACATAACCCACCGCCTTTTGGGAAAAACCGAAATCGCGCGCCCGAGAGTGGCACCAAGCGAATGGGGCACCGTCGGGCACATATTGGAGAGTTCAGAGTATAACTAAAGCCGAAGCCAGGGGCAAAAGATGCGACGCGGAGACGCCGGGACGGGGAGACGGGGAGACGGGGAGACGGGGAGACGGGGAGACGGGGAGACGG
>CAZVHN010000062.1:0-9137 GCA_964626895.1 uncultured Chloracidobacterium sp.
ACGACCGGCCGCCGCTCGTGCTGCGGGCCACCGTGTCGCTGCCGGGTATTGCGCCACGGCCGGTGATTGTCGTCGTCAACCATCTGCGATCGTTCATCGACATCGATCTGGTCGGCGGCGACGGCATTCGCGTTCGCGCGAAGCGCACCGCGCAGGCCGAATCAACGGCCGCCCTGCTCGATTCGCTGCAAGACGGCAACCCGGGCGTGCCGGTGATTTCGATCGGTGACTACAACGCCTACCAGTTCAACGACGGCTACACTGACCCCGTGGCGACCATCAAGGGCACGCCGACGGCGGACGATCAGGTGGTCGTTGACGAGAGCCCCGACCTCGTCAGCCCCGACTTCATCAATCTCACGGATGGGCTGCCGGCAGATCAGCGTTACAGCTTCATCTTTGAGGGGACGCCACAAGCGATCGACCATTTCATCATCAACACCGTGGCTAACTCGATATTTGAGCGCTACGCTATTGCGCGCAATAACACCGACTTCCCCGAAGTGCCGGGCTCGCTCTTCGCTAATGACGCAACGCGGCCCGAGCGCAATTCCGACCACGATATGCCGGTCGGTTACTTCACTATTCCCAAGGCTACCACCACGACTACCGTGTCCAATGCGACAGCGGTCTTCAGCCCGACAGGTCAGATTCTGACGCTCACGGCAAATGTCAGCACGGCCGCAGGGACTGTGAACGAGGGCACGGTGACCTTCACCGTCACAACCGCCGGCAACGCTGTAGTAGGTCTACCGGCAATGGGGAACGTCTCAGGTGGCGTGGCAACAGCAATGTACACTTTACCCGGCGGCACGTTGCCGCAGGCTCTGACAATCACGGGCGATTTCAGTGGTAGCGACTTCACCCATCCGAGCAGCGGCACTGGCACGTTGGCGGTAACCTACGGCATCTGTCTGCTGTACGATCCGACCAGGGCCGTTAAGAGCGGAGCCGCGTATCCGATCAAGATACAACTCTGCGATATCAACGGAAGTAATTTGTCGTCTGCCGGCACAGTCGTCACGGCTGTTGGAGTCGGACTGATATCGACCACAACATACGGAGATGTCATGGATGCAGGCAACGCAAACCCCGATAACAACTTCCGCTTTGACTCCGATCTTGGTGGGACTGGCGGATATATCTATAACCTGAAGACCACAGGACTCTACGCCGGAACGTATAATCTGTATTTCACGGCTGGCGCTGATCCCATATTGCACGCCGTGCAGTTTCAGGTGAAGTGAGGTCTGCAAGAAAACGAGAAAGCCCCGATGGCAACACCAGGGCTTTCTCGATTACATCGCAAGTCTTTATTCCGTGGATATCTTTGCCTGCTTATTGAGCGCTGCGTTCATGGTGTGCCAGGAAAGAGTGGCGCACTTCACGCGTACGGGAAAGTCGCGTACGCCCGCAAAAATTTTCAGATTACCAAGGTGATTCGGTGTGTTCTCCTCGTCTAACTCACCGGTGACCATCCCATGAAACTCGTTGAAGAGTCTTACGATGTCTGGCTTTGTCTTCCCTTTGATGGCCTGGGTCATCATGCTGGCCGCCGCTTTGGAGATTGCACACCCTGAGCCCTCAAAACTTATGTCCCTCACCGCGCCCTCTTCGAGATCCAGATAAACCGTCAATTGATCGCCGCAGAGCGGGTTGTAGCCTTCGGCGCTGTAATTGGCGTTCTCAAGCTTGCGAAAGTTCCGTGGCTTCTTGTTGTGATCGAGGATGACCTGTTGGTATAGCTCACTTAGTTCAGACATTTTCGCATTTCCGATTGCCAATTGCCGATTGCCGATATGCCTCTCGGCGAACACTAAATCGGCAATCAGCTGAATATTTCGATAACCTTTTCAATTGTATTCGCCAGCACATCCACTTCTTCCTTCGTGTTATAGAAGGCGAACGAGGCACGCGCGGTCGCCGCAACATTGAATCGTTGCATCACGGGCTGCGCGCAATGATGGCCGGCTCTGACCGCAATACCCTCTTGATCCAGGATGGTGCCGATGTCGTGCGGGTGAATCTCGTCAATCACGAAAGAGAGCACACTGGCCTTTTCCCGCGCCGTGCCAATGATGCGAACGCCCTCGATACCCGAGAGCCGCTCGGTGGCGTAGCGCAACAGCTCATGCTCATATGCGGCTGCTTGCTCGCGGCGGATGCTGTTCAGATAATCGATCGCTGCGCCCAGACCAATCTGCGAAGCAATGGCCGGAGTTCCCGCTTCAAACTTGTTCGGAAGGTCCGCGAAGGTTGTCTTCTCAAACGTCACACTCTTGATCATGTCGCCCCCGCCCTGGAACGGATTCATTTGTTCGAGCAACCGGGCCTTGCCATAAACCACGCCGCTTCCCGTCGGGGCAAACATCTTGTGGCCCGAAAATGCGTAGAAATCGCAGTCGAGATCCTGCATGTCCACGATCATGTGCGGTGCGCTTTGTGCTCCGTCAATCAGTACCGGCACACCATACTTGTGTGCGCTTTCAATCATCGCCTTGATGGGGTTGATCGTACCCAGCGCGTTTGAAACATGAGTAACTGCTACCAGCTTGGTTCTTTCGTTTAACAGCCCCTCATACTCGTCCAGCAACAACTCACCGGCATCATTCATAGGAATGACCCGCAAACGAGCGCCTTTCTCCTCGCAGAGCATCTGCCAAGGGACGATGTTCGCGTGATGTTCCATCGCGGAGATGATGATTTCATCCCCTGCCGAGATGAATTTGCGACCGTAACCGTGCATAACCAGGTTAATGCCCTCCGTCGTGCCGCGCACAAAGATGCACTCCTTCGACTCGCCTGCGTTGATGAAGCGTTTCACCGTCTCGCGCGCGCCCTCGTAGGCAGTCGTTGCTTTCTGGCTTAGATAATGCACGCCTCGGTGGATGTTGGAATGTTCCTGCTCCAGATACATGCTGCCGCGTTCGATTACCACCTGCGGAACTTGTGAGGACGCAGCATTATCCAGGTAGATCAATGGCTTGCCGTTCACTGTTTGACGGAGCACCGGGAAATCCGCGCGAATGCGCTCGACATCCCATGTGGCAGCCTGTTCTTTCCTTTCAGTTAATGATTTTTCGATTGTCGCCATTGTGTGCAGCCGGTCGAGAATCCAGTCTGGCAGCTTCTGGTCTTATCCTTCAAAAACCTGACTTACCTGGCATGTGAACGCCGGCAGCAACGGCGTCGTAAGCTGATCATTGTTCGCCAGAGTAGTTACCAACATGAGCTGGCCCTGTTCCAGCCGGTAAACCTCAATCGTCCGCTGATACCGATCAACCACCCAATACTCCCGCACTCCGAACTTGCTGTAAGCTTGACGCTTGACAGTCCTATCGCGACGCTCGTTCTCAGCTCCCGGCGAAACGATCTCGATGACTAGATCGGGCGCACCGGTAACTTTTTCGCCCGACGCTATAGCTTCGATATGCTCATTGCTCACAAAAACGATGTCGGGTATAGCGGCGTTGAACTTGTCAAAGATCACCCCGGGATTCGGCCAGACCCTGGCAATAGGATGATCCCTTAAATGAAGTTCGAAAAGAACAAGCAAGTTGGTGAGGACTCGTTGGTGAGGTAGACCGGGTGCGCGTGACACGAACACTTCTCCTTCAAAGAGTTCGTAACGGTTATCGTCATCTGGCATTAAGTCCAGGTCAGCGACCGTTAAAATGGGATCGACTCTTGCTGACACGGCTACCTCCGTAACTCTTCATGCTTCCAGCCGAGCATTGATCCGATTCAGCACCGCTTCATCCAGCTGGGCCCTTATCGAATCAACCTTTATCTTGCCAATCACTTCTTCTGCAAAACCGTAAGTCAGAAGATTCTTCGCCAGATCTGGATGAATCCCCCGAGTCTCAAGATAAAACATCTCGTCTTCTCCTATCTGGCCGACGGCTGCCCCGTGTGCGCATTTGACGTCATCGGCAAGAATCTCCAGCTGGGGCTTGGTATCAACGCGAGCTTCGTTTGAAAGCAGCAGGTTCTTGTTCGTCTGCATCGCATCGGTTTTTTGCGCCCCGTGACGAACAAAGATCTTGCCGTTGAAAACCGCGCGCGATCTACCGTCAAGGATTCCTTTGTAGAGCTGGCGGCTGGTGCAATGCGGCTGCTGGTGATCGATGACAGAATGCGTATCTGTGTGTTGGTCCGAACTGACGACGTAAAGTCCGTCAACCCAGCATTCAGCGCCTTCATTAGGCATTTTGACGTGGATGTCATGGCGCGAAAGCTGCGCACCGAAGTTAATGGTTGTGGCGTCGTAACTGCTGTTTGACCCAAGGTCTGCGCTTGTCGTAGCGATGTGAAATGCGTCGGCACTCTCGCGCTGAATCTTGTAATGTTCCAGGCGCGCTCCGTCCTTCAACACAATCTCTACAACTGCGTTCGTAAAATAGGCGGCATCACTAATACTGGCGTAGCTCCCGATAACTGTCGCACTGCTGTTCTCTTCTGAAATGAATAGAACGCGTGGAAAACTCGCAGGATCTGGACCAGATGGATCGCTTATGAAGTTGAGATGGAGCGGGGATTCGAGCTGAGTTCCTTTTCGAATCAAAATAAACGCACCGGAAGGGACAAACGCAGTGTTCAAAGCTGTGAATGCGTTGGTGTTGTAATCAGCGCTGCGCGCCAGGTGCTCCCGAACAAGGTCCCCATACTTCGCATCGCCGATAGCTTCAGCCAAATCGATCGCGACTACTCCGACTGGCAGGCCTGCTAATGAACTAAGGTCATTGCGCAGGACTCCGTTTCGGAATATCAACTGGCTGGCTTGAGCTTCAATGTAACCAAGCCTTGCCACATCATCTGCGGTCAATATGGCTTCAGACCTGTCCGATCCTAGAACCGGCTTGAAGTTCAGCTTACTTATGGGCGCGATGTTGGTGTATTTCCATTCTTCCTCTTTTACGGAAGGAAAGCCCAACTGTTCGAACCGATCCATCGCGCTCTCGCGCAACCGTCCCAACCAGGCCGGGTTGCTCGCTGTCGGGCGTTGCTGAAGCTGCCGGAACGCTGCCTGATACTGGTTTTCTTCTTTTACTATTTGAGCCACCATTTCTTTAGACTACGCGTGCCGCGCCTCCTCCCCGTTTCCGCCAACCGACGAAGTAATCCAGTCGTACCCCTTCTCCTCCAGCTCTAGGGCCAGTTCTTTCCCGCCTTCGCGAGCGATGCGCCCGCCGGCAAGCACATGTACATAATGCGGCACTATGTAATTGAGCAAACGCTGGTAGTGAGTAACCAGAACAACTGCATTCTCTGAGTTGTGCAGATGGTTGACGCCACCCGCGACCACCCTCAGCGCGTCGATATCGAGACCAGAATCCGTTTCATCCAGGATCGCGAGCTTCGGCTCCAGCACGGCCATCTGCAGAATCTCGTTTCGTTTCTTCTCGCCACCGGAGAATCCTTCGTTTACCGACCGGGTCATGAGGCTCGCATCCATTTCAACTACCTTGGCGCGTTCTTTCAGCAGGTCCTTGAACTCAAGCGGATCCAATTCTTCTTCGCCGAGGTGCTTGCGCTTTTCGTTGTAAGCCAGCCGCAGAAACTGCGCATTGGAAACGCCGGGCACTTCGATCGGATACTGAAAAGCCATAAACACGCCTTCGCGTGCGCGCTCGTCAGGGGCCATTTCCAAAAGGTCCTTTCCTTCGTAAAGCACCTGCCCTTTCGTTACTTCGTAGGCTGGATGGCCGGCCAGAACTTTGGCCAGAGTTGATTTCCCGGATCCGTTCGGACCCATGATGGCGTGAATCTCACCTTTCTTAATCGTGAGATCGATACCCTTTAGAATCGGGTTACCATCAACGCTTGCATGTAAATCGCGAATTTCTAACACGTATTTATTACTCCTCAAAACTATGACGCGGTGAAGGGGAGAAACGGAGACACGGTGAAAATCTCCGGGTCTCCGCGTCGCCCCATCTCCGCGTCCGTATTATCCGACGCTGCCCTCAAGCTTCATACCCAGCAGTCGCTGCGCCTCGACCGCAAATTCCATCGGCAACTGCAGAAACACATCCTTGCAAAAACCGTTAATGATCAAAGAGACTGCATCTTCTTGAGAGATGCCTCGCTGTTGCAGATAGAACAACTGCTCCTCGCTGATTTTCGAAGTGGAGGCTTCATGCTCCACCGCCGAAGAGTTGTTCATGACCTCGATGTAGGGGAAGGTATTTGCACCGCTGTTTGAACCAATCAGCATCGAGTCACACTGTGTGTAATTGCGCGAGTTCTCAGCCTTGGGCATGACCTTCACCAGGCCGCGATAACTATTATTCGATTTGCCGGCGGCAATACCCTTGGAGATGATAGTCGAGCGCGTGTTCTTGCCGAGATGAATCATCTTCGTTCCCGTGTCGGCCTGCTGCGCGTGATTCGTCAGCGCCACTGAGTAAAACTCGCCGATTGAGTTGTCTCCCAGCAGAATGCACGACGGATACTTCCATGTAATCGCCGAACCCGTTTCCACCTGCGTCCAGGAGATCTTGGAATTGCGACCCGCGCACTTGCCCCGCTTGGTGACAAAGTTGTAGATCCCACCACGACCTTCTTCGTCGCCAGCGTACCAGTTCTGCACGGTAGAGTATTTGATTTGCGCGTCGTCTAAGGCGACGAGCTCAACCACAGCCGCATGCAGCTGGTTCTTATCGAATTTAGGCGCCGTGCATCCTTCGAGATAAGAAACGTAAGAGCCCTCCTCGGCGACGATCAGAGTTCTTTCGAACTGGCCGGATTCTGAATTGTTAATCCGGAAATAAGTCGAGAGCTCCATCGGACAGCGCACGCCCTTGGGAATGAAGCAGAATGAACCGTCGGAAAAAACGGCGCTATTAAGTGCGGCAAAGAAGTTGTCGTTCGTTGGTACCACCGAGCCCAGGTACTTGCGAACCAGATCCGGGTATTCGCGAATAGCCTCGCTGAAGGAGCAGAAGATTACGCCATGCTTCTTCAGCTTCTCTTTGTAAGTTGTAGCTACCGAAACCGAGTCAAATACAGCGTCAACAGCAACGCCGGCAAGTTGCTTTTGTTCCTGGAGGGGGATGCCGAGCTTCTCAAAGGTTTTCAACAGTTCCGGGTCAACCTCATCCAGGCTAGCCTTAATCGCCTTCTGCTTCGGAGCGCTATAGTAAATCATGTCCTGATAGTCGATCTCAGGATACTTAAGGTTGGGCCAGTGCTTAGGCTCGGTCATGGTTAACCAGTGCCGATATGCCTTCAAGCGAAATTCCAACATCCACTCCGGCTCGTTTTTCTTTTCGGAAATAAGACGGACCGTCTCCTCAGAGAGTCCCCGGGGAATGGTGTCGGACTCGATGTCGGTTACGAAACCGTACTTGTATTCCTGGCTGACCAGATTCTCTGCTGTGCTCATCTTGTTTTAAGTATTATGCCTTCCAATAAGTCTTCGCCCGCTTAACTCTCAGGCCCTTTGTTCCGTTCGCTGCTTGGTGATCTGAATATGGTGCAGCGCCGCATCAACGTTAGCCTCCGTGTCCAGCAAATGAGACAAGGTAATCTCCGACAACGCATTGTCAACAATCTGATGAAGCTCAACGATCACCGGCCGTATCCCGCAATCGCCGGTATGCACGCACGCGTCGAGCATACCTGCGTAGCTCTTGCAGTGTGAATCAACCCGCTCCCCATCCAGTACGTGAATCACCTGATTCAGATGAATCTCGGAAGCTGGCCGCACAAGGTGATAGCCACCTTTGATTCCCCGTTGCGATTGCACAAGTCCCGCCTTAACCAGAATCCACATCAGCTTCCCCGCGTTTGCCACCGAGATCCCTTCTCGCCCGGCAATCTGAGCCAGGGTCACCGACTCGCCAGCCGCATCGGCTCGCGCAAGCTGAAGCAAGCAACGCAGTCCAAATTCCTCTTGTGCCGATATCTTCATTCGAGTTGTTAATTCAGGCCCTGTTGCTCGTCTTCCGGCTGGCTAAGCCCAACTACTCCGCTCCCCACACCCGATGGTTCTTCGTTTTCCGGGGGCAGTCTAGCTAAACCTTACTTTAAAGTCAACTTTAAGTAAGCCGCTGTCCGCCAACCAGATATAGTCATGCGAGCGCAAGGATACCAAGGTACGGCTCAAGCTTCGCTAATTTGCAGGTGAGGAAGGCGGACCCTGTCCCCGCTCTCAAGTTGCAATGCCACTCAACTTGCAAATCAACCTCTCAAACCTAGTCAGCTCTCAGGTCAGGATTTTCTGAAGAGATGAGGATATTGTAGTGAAGCTAGGGGGTGAAGTTGAACTCGATAAAGCCGGTAAGTCCGAACCGTTTGTCAGCCACGATAGCCGGCTGAAACCGCCACTGGCGCGCCGCAAATTCGGCCGCCTGTTTCAGAAGCATAGGGCCTTCGGAGCGGGAAACATCGATGACTCTGCCGTTGGAGTCGGTAACCACATACACCCTGACCACACCCACCACTCCTGAAGCCTTTGCCAGTTGCGGATACACAGGTACAACTCTCTTGGTAGCCCAATGGTTTAGCGACCCAACACTTAAGGTGTTGGAATCAGCACCACTATCGGAGCCTGCGCCGGCATTGCCAGGTTGACCCCCGGCGGGGTTCTCTTGCGGAGTCTCAGGTGCCGGCGTTTCAACCTTCGGGCCTGGAGCCGCGGACGTGGCCTCTTCCGCCGCCGGCGATCTCATTTCAGGGGACGAAAGAGGCGGCATACCGCCGAGTGATGCGACCTGTTTTTGAGATGCCGAGAGTCCCTGGCGTGCGCCGGCGTACTCATTTGCCCACTTTTCGTTGTCTTCGCCTTCCCGAGCTAGTGAGAGACGGATACCTAAGACGTCCTCGAGCAGCGCTAGTGAGTCATAGGCTTTTGAATCGTCTTTAGAGATTTCGCGTGCCTGGGCAATCATCCGTTCGAGCAGGGAGCGCAGACGATTCAAATCGGCCAAAGCCTCAGCCGGAAGCCCAGCGTTCGATACCTTGATCCCGAAATTTCGATAGCGTGCGATATGGGACCGGGCACCGTTCACAGCTTGGCCCGCAAGTGCAAAATAGGTACGGATTGAGCGCTCTTTCTGAGCGGCCCGTGCGGCAAATGTTTCCTCGAGCAGGGATTCAGCACGCGTATAGTTGCCCTCTTCCAAATAGATGCT
>CAZVHN010000063.1:0-2369 GCA_964626895.1 uncultured Chloracidobacterium sp.
ACTGATATGCGCAACGGTGCTTTTCTTCTTAGTTTCTGCGGCTGTTCAAGCCCAGCAGCCTTTTGTCACCGATGACGCCGATGTAACACCCAAAGGCCGTTTTCATATTGAATTCAGCAACGAATTCGATCTGCTTCAGCGCTCTTCGTTTCCTAGTGTCAAACAAAACACCGCAGACCTCGAGCTGGATTACGGCCTGTTTGAAGGTGTGGAAATAGGCGTCGCGGCGCCCTTACTGACGATCTTCAATGCAGCGGGAACAAGTCCCAAGACCGTGACCGGTATCGGGGACATGAATCTTTCAGTGAAGTACAATTTTCGCAAAGAGGAGGAGAATTCACGTGTTCCTGCACTGACCGTCGCATTTAACTTCGAGTTGCCGACAGGCGACACCGAAAGGCAGCTAGGATCTGGACTGGCGGACTTTTACATAAACGGTATTTTGCAGAAGTCATTGAATAAGGCGACCAAATTGCGGCTGAATAGCGGAATCCTCTTTTCCGGGAACGCGGCAACTGGAGTGATCGGAGTCAAGAGTCGGGGAACTGTGGTCACGGCCGGCGGATCGCTGGTTAGGCAGTTCACGCCAAAGCTGCAACTTGGGGTGGAACTAACCGGAGCTATGACAAGTGAATTTCAGCTGGGCAAAGGACAGTTACAAACTCTGGTCGGCGGAAATTACCTGGTTAAGGATAATCTTTCCTTCGACTTTGCGATTCTCGGCGGCAAATACGCAGCAAGTCCGCGGGCTGGGGTTCAGCTTGGAGTATCGATTGACTTCTGAAGTCTAAGCACCCTCCGCGCTTGCTCTGAAAAATGATCATTGAAGAAAAAGAAATTTGGAGGCCGCAATGGCGCGAAAGAAGAGAAATAAGTTGAGCGAGATACTGGAGCGGTTCTCGCAAAAAGCGACACGGGCCACCGGGACATCCAGCGCTTTCATAATTGCATTATCGGTGATTGTCGTCTGGGGTTTTACGGGGCCGCTATTCAATTTCTCTAACACATGGCAACTCGTCATCAATACCGGCACAACGATAGTAACCTTCCTGATGGTCTTCCTGATCCAACGCACTCAGAACAAAGACGCACTAGCCATACATCTCAAACTTAATGAGATTGTCGCAGCGCTGCAAGGCGCGAGCAACCGGCTCATTGATGTCGAAGATCTCACCGAGCAAGAGATCCAAACTCTGCACAAGCATTATCAGGAGCTGGTCAGGATGGCAAAAAGGGATCTCTCACTTACACAGAGCCATTCAATCGAAGAGGCCGAGGCGCGACATCAAGCCAAGCACGTCACCTATGGTCTTGATTCAGAATAGAATAGTTGTACAGGTTGGGTGCTGCTACTCCATAAGGCAGATCTTCGCATCCAGGATTCTGTGTCGGTTAATGCCACCGCCGTCACTCTGCGTGGCCTACTGTCCAGTAGAGAGAGTTCAGCAAGCAGTCTTCCTCTGTCCGCTTCGCTAGGCAACAAACGGTCGCGCCTGCACGATATAGATTTGTCCGCCCATGTATATCCATTCAATGTCCTGGTCCTTGCCGCCGAAGACGCGCTTAATACCCTGAGCCGCCTTTACCAGTTTGCGAACCATGTCATCTGTCAACACAGCGCGCTCGCCGGATATGGGAATTTCTTTAACGCCGCCATTTTCATCAAACGTCAGCAAACTGTCTTCAGCCGATCTGGTGAGCACCTGGATAGTGTTTGTTTGCGGACGAAAAATGATTTGTTCGGCCACTCTCTTGCCTTCGACGACCTTGATGCCTAAGCCACGTTTGGCGCTGATGTAGTAGGCGCTTTTGTTTTCGCGGTCGTAAGGGTCTGTGGTGAGCATAACTCCCGCGCTATCCGCGTTGATGCCTTCCTGAATCAGCACCGCCATGAAACTTTTTCCATGATCAATCCCGGCCCGCTCGCGCGCTTCATACGCCTCGAAGTTCCAAAGCGAAGCCCAGACGGTCTTAATCGCTTCTAACATCTGCTGGTCACCCTTGACGTTGGGGACGCTCGAATGAATCCCGGCGCCACTGAACTTCGGTAGGTCTTCTGAGTTTGACGAGCTGCGCGCGAATAAACCCTTGCCCGGATATTGAGCATGAACAACGCGCAAGACAGCGCTGCGCAATTGCTCGTTGACCCGACCGTTTTGCATCTGCTCTCGTAAGTCCTTAAGCCGCGCACGCCGGTAGGAAGGATCGTGAACAAACTTCTGATCGTTCATCATTTCGTCGATCGTCTCGTCGAGTTTGTGCTCGCGGATGAACTGGTCGTAATAGAAGAAGGGAATGGTGAAGCCGTTAGGAATGATGATTCCCGGGAGGCGAGCCTGCATCATCTCGCCCAAATTGGCCGACTTGCC
>CAZVHN010000064.1:0-1953 GCA_964626895.1 uncultured Chloracidobacterium sp.
CGGCGGCAAGATCCACCTTTAGACGCCATCCAGGCACCTCCAGGCGTTCGCGCAGACCCGAACGGTCGCGAAAGCGCTTAAAGTGGGCGCCTGGTTGACGGTTTAAATTCAAGTTGTAATCGCCGCCTTCCGCCGACACAATGATCGTTTTGGCCTGTTTTAGCGTGCTACGGTATCTCCGGTAGACCTCCAGATAGTCGATAGGGGTGCCTGCGTTAAACGACATGTTGACCACATGTGACTGTGGAAGTCCCAATTCGCCGGCAATGATGTTCGGAGATATACCGTGTTGCATCCTGCTGTCCCCGAGGAACACCACGTCCGGCAAATTGCCGACGCCCAGAGCGCGTTTGCCGAAGCGTATGTGGGTGTCCGCCGCTATCTCGGGGGTGATCCGCCAGGACAATCCCGACCTGATCGAAATCTCCAGTGCCAACAAGGCAGCCAGCATGATAACTGCGACCGCCCACGTCGACTTGTGAGACCGATATTGCCGAAGGAGCAGTACACGCAGCCGAGGGAACAAGAGAGAGTCCTATCAGAACCTGAAATAGATGAAGCTTTGCTCATCTGAGGAAAAAGCTACGATGAGAACCACGAACCCCGCGTAGGTCAGGCCCCTCAAGGCCACCGGTATGCGTCTCCACAATGATGGCAAGGCCGTTGACTGCTCTCTTACGAGCCGTTCAACAGCGTGAAGTGCGAACAGCGCGATCACGATCGCGACGATGGGCGCAACCGCGGACCATTCACTAAAGCCTCGGAAGGTTAGCACGGCGTGCAACATCTCCCAAGTGGTGCTCAAGTCTGGCGCTCTGAACGGGATCCATGCGAGGATCGTCAAGTTGAAAAATACGAATACGGACAGCGCGGCGTAGGCGGGTTGTTTCCAGCGTGCCGGGAGCGGGAGTGCGCCCATTATTGCAGCCGTTGGCCATAGTCGTCCTGCCGCAAGGTATACGCCATGGAGAGCACCCCAAAGGACAAATGTCCACCCGGCACCGTGCCATAACCCAGCGATGGCCATCACAAGCAAGAGATTCACGATCTCCCGCGGCAGGCCTTTCCTGTTACCTCCAAAAGGTATGTACAAGTAGTCTCGGATCCAGTTCGAAAGGGTCACGTGCCAACGGCGCCAGAACTCCGCGGCATTCCGCGACAGGTAAGGCGTGAAGAAGTTTTGGTCGAGTTTCACCCCAAGCATGCGGCTTAGCCCAAGCGCCATGTCAACGTAACCTGAGAAGTCGAAATAGATCTGGAATGCGAACAGTGCCGCAACAGACCAGACGTCGGGTTGAGTAAGAGTCAGCGACGCGAACCTGGCATCGACTGCAGTCGCGAGGAGATCCGCGATCACTACTTTTTTGACAAGGCCTGTAAGAAGCTGCAAGCCGCCTGCCCTGAAATCTTCAGCACGTCCTCCGTCGAGTCTGGCGAGCTGTGGCAGAAATCCTGCGCCGCGCATGATCGGTCCGGCTATGAGGTGTGGGAAGAACGTGACGAAGACCAAGTATTCGACAAACGAGCCGGCGTTGCGTGTGCGGCCTTTGTGGACATCAATGAAAAGTGCCACTATCTCGAATGTATAGAATGAAATGCCGAGGGGGAGGATGTCCCTTATCCAGAGAGGCTGCCGGTCAGGCTCAGCCAGGCCCATAAAGTTGCCGATGTTTTCGTAAACAAAGTCGGCGTATTTGAAATATCCGAGGCTGGCCATGAGCAGGATGATGGGGATAATTAATGGCCATTTCGGGCCGCCAGGTCGCACCTGCTTGATCAGCGCGTAAGTGACCACGAGAGTCGTAATAAGCAGGAAGAAATCCACCAGGCCGCTGGCGGCGTAAAAAACAAGGCTTCCTAGCGCGAGAACCTTCAGTCTATGGCCGCGCGCGACGATGTAGAACGCCACCATTGTGGTCAGAAACAGAAGTCCGAACTCAGGCGTTTGAAACA
>CAZVHN010000065.1:0-2852 GCA_964626895.1 uncultured Chloracidobacterium sp.
ATGGCCACGCCGCACGTCTCGGGCGCGGCCGCTCTGCTTTGGGCCCACGCTCCCCATCTCACCGTACACCAGGTTAAAGCGACATTGATGGATAACGTTGACGTGTTGCCGCAGTGGGCGGGATTAACCGTTACCGGAGGGCGTCTTAATCTGGCCCGCGCCGTGCAGAACACTCCTGCGGCACATCCGATCGATGGCCCAGATTTCTTCGTACGCCGGCATTACCTGGATTTCCTGTCACGTGAACCTGATCCCGCGGGCCAGGCTTTTTGGACCAACGAAATTACGCAATGTGGTCTCGATGCCGGTTGCATCGAAGTGAAGCGCATCAATGTCTCGGCAGCCTTCTTTCTCTCGATTGAGTTTCAGCAAACCGGTTATTTTGTCCACCGGGTTTACAAATCGGCTTACGGTAATCTGCCGGGCGCGCCCGTGCCGGTTACGTTCGGCGAGTTTCAGTTAGACAAGCAGCAAATCAGTCAGGGTGTTGTGGTGGGTGAGCCGGGCTGGGAGCAGCGCTTAGAGAATAACAAGAATGGCTTCGCGGCTTTGTTTGTTGCGACGCCGCGCTTCACCAACACCTATCCTACGACGATACCGCCTGACTCTTTCGTTGACGCGCTCTTCGCGAATGCTAACCTCACGCCATCGACGGTAGAGCGAGCGGCAGCCATCGCCGAGTTTGGCGGAGCGGCTACGAGTGCAGATGCGGCCGTGCGGGCGCGTGTGCTGCGGCGGGTAGCGGAGGACCTCGCTCTGGTGCAACAGGAATTCAACAAGGCCTTTGTGCTGATTCAGTACTTCGGGTACCTGCGGCGCAACCCCAACGAGGCGCCGGACACCGACTTCACTGGCTACGATTTCTGGCTTGCTAAACTCAACCAGTTTAACGGCAACTTCATCAACGCGGAGATGGTCAAAGCGTTCCTTTCAGCCGGCGAGTATCGTCAACGCTTCGGTCAGCCGTAGTCTTCCACCCCAGCGGGGCTGCCCCGCTGGGGGGCCCCGGCCCGACGCTCATTACAAAAGTCGAACAATCGTTGCGCCCAAGCCTCCTGCCTCCGGTGGGGCATCAGTCCAAGTGTCCACAAACGATGTTCTGGCCAGGACCGTGCGAACGATCTCGCGTTGCACGCCGATTCCTTTTCCATGAATAATACGCACAGTTCGAAAACCCGCCTGGTGAACCTGCTCGAGATACTCTTCGACCACCCGTTTCACGTCTTTGGGTTGCAGGGTGTGTAGATCGATTACATCCGTGATTTCGATCGTGACTGGTTCCGGGAAGGGATTGAAAGGATCGACGTTGTCATCCGCCATCCAGTCAGGATCAGTATTGTCTGGATCGGGATCTCTTTGTCCGGCGAAGAATCTCTTGATGTGATCTAAAATGCTCATCCTCGAATGTTGGTCCTTGCCATGGGCAGAGTCCTCGTCAAGAGTCAGATAAGAGAAACGATCCAACTAGCGCCGACGGCGCGGCAGAAGGTAGCCAGGGGCCAAGCGCTTGGCGCGCCGCCCCTGGGTTACGTCAATAACACGACCCGCCCTGAAAGGGCGTAAAGAACCTCGCAGAGTCCGAATCTCTGGGGAAGGTTGAAACTATAACGCGATTGAATACTCCGAGCGCCATCTTTGGTGATGCTTGCTCCGCCCTTTCAGGGCGCGGTCGTATTGGAGGGCGTAACCCAGGGGCGGCGCGCCAAACGCTTGCCCCTGGCTACCCTCTGCCGCGCCTCCGGCGCTGGCTGAATCGCCTCGGTCGGCGCTCCTCGGTTCTGTCGTCGAATAGCACGCAGACTGGTGTTGCTAACGGCACCACGACCTAAAATCTTAGTTTCTTGACACTCTCGCCGGGGCGCTTGTACACTCGCGGTCTTTCAAATCCTAACATTCTCCATAGAAGGACCTTGCAGGGACAACCGAAGTTTGGTTCATCTTTGCCTGCCTGCGAAAGGACTGAACTGATGCGTACTCGAAACAAGATTACCGTTGTGGGGGCGGGCAACGTCGGCGCGACTGCTGCTCACTGGCTGGCTGCAAAAGAACTGGGCGATGTAGCGCTGCTCGACATCGTTGAAGGTGTGCCGCAAGGCAAGGCGTTAGACTTGGCGCAGGCCGCGCCCATCGAGGGCTTTGATGTTCGCCTCACCGGTGTCAATAGTTATGACGGCACGGAAGACTCCGACGTGGTCATCATCACGGCTGGACTGCCGCGCAAACCGGGCATGAGCCGAGACGACCTCTTGAAAACCAATGCTGATATCGTAACGAAGGTGGTGGAGGAGGTTGTTAAGCGGTCGCCTGAGTCAATTTTAATTATCGTTTCAAATCCGCTCGATGCGATGTGCCAGGTGGCCCTGCGACGCTCGGGTTTTCCCAAGCATCGGGTCATCGGCATGGCCGGCGTACTGGATTCCGCGCGCATGCGTTGCTTTCTGGCCGAGGCATTAAATGTTTCGGTTGCGAACGTGACCGCATTTGTGCTCGGAGGCCATGGCGATACCATGGTTCCGCTGCCACGCTTTTCCACCTGCGCGGGAATTCCCATCACCGAGTTGCTGCCCAAAGATAAGATCGACGCGATTGTAAAACGAACCGCTAACGGAGGCGCTGAGATTGTGAGTTTGTTGAAAACGGGTTCGGCTTATTATGCACCCTCGGCGGCGGCCGTTGAGATGACCGAATCGATTTTGAAAGACAAGAAGAAAATCCTCCCGTGCGCCGCTTACCTCGAAGGCGAGTATGGCATCAACGGTCTCTACGTTGGCGTTCCGTGCAAACTCGGCGCGAAAGGCCTGGAACAGATAATCGAGATTAACCTGCTGGCCGAGGAGCGAATCGCGCTGCAG
>CAZVHN010000066.1:0-2130 GCA_964626895.1 uncultured Chloracidobacterium sp.
CGATTGTCGAGCCGGAAGTCATCCAATTCGACCGCAAGAAGACCACGGCCGACTTCATCCTGCACGTCGAAAAGGGAACCGTCTGGCAGCGCTTCAACGAGGACAAGTTCTGGCGCAAACACAATTGCATTCTCACCCACGGCGCCGGCCAGCCCCCGCGCGGCGTCCGCCGCATGCTCCATCGCCTGCACCACGAACTGAAGTTGCCGATCTACTGCCTGCTCGATAACGACCCTTGGGGGTACTACATCTACAGCGTCATCAAGCAAGGTTCCATCAACCTGGCATTCGAATCGGAGCGCATGGCCATCCCCGACGCCAAGTTTCTCGGGCTGCGCTCGCTCGACTTCGAGCGCTGCGAGCTGTCGGACAGCGTCAAGATCATGCTCAACGACCAGGACATCAAACGCGCCAAGCAAATCGCCAGCTATCCGTGGTTTGCCCACAAAAAAGCCTGGCAAAAGGAAATCGACCAGATGCTCGCCAACGGCTTCAAGCTCGAGGTCGAATCGCTGATCTCCAAAGACATCAGCTACGTCACTGAAGAGTACACGCCGGCCCGGCTAGCGGACGGGGATTGGCTGGACTGACAGGCCAGAGGCTGTAGGCAGTAGGCCGAAGGTCGGAGAGAGGCGCCTAAACTCTGTTGATTCCTGGGAGGGCTACTCGCGGACGAACCACACGTCGGTCTCTCGGGCCCTATGCGGGTCCGCATAAACAATAGTTAGGCCGCTCGTAAAGATTCCCGTGTGTTCTCACTGTCGGAGCAAAAATGATAACACGAGCATTTGACTTGAATATCGAAGAAGTTTTGGAGAATTGGGAAGTTGAACATGCACTTCGAGAGATTATTGCCAATGCACTCGACGAGCAGGTAATTTCTAAAACTGCCGAGATAGAAATCATCAAAGACAAACAAGGCGGCTGGCATATCCAAGATTATGGGCGCGGGTTGAGAATTGAACACTTTACCTTGAACGAGAATAAGGAGAAATTGGACGCGCCCTCAGGAGTAATCGGCAAGTTCGGTGTCGGTCTCAAAGACGCGCTTGCAACCTTTCACCGTAGGGGCATCGGTGTCGTTATTCGCTCCTCATTCGGTACATTTCGCCTCAAACAGGAGCAAAAACACGGCTTTAGTGATATTGTGACTCTCCATGTTGAGTATGACGACTCCAGCAACGAAATGCGCGGCACAGACTTCGTTTTAGATGGGGTTACAGAGGCGGATATGGCGAAAGCCAAATCGCTCTTTCTGAAATTTGCTGGCGAAGAAATTCTGGAAACAAGTGCCTATGGTCAAATTCTGCGGCGCAATGGAAGCGCTGGCCGAGTGTACATTTTGGGGGTGTTTGCCAGCGAAGAGGAAAAGTTTCTGTTTTCATATAATGTCACCAGTTTGACTGACTCCATGAAAAAGAAACTCAACCGAGAAAGATTGAATGTGGGCAGAACCACTTACGCCGACAGAGTGAAGGCCATCCTCAAGAGCGCGAAAAGCAAAACGATTGAGGATTTGCTTGTAGACCAAGTTGGAAAGCGTGCTGCTGGCGAGCAGTGCGATGAAATGGCATGGATTGAAATCAGCCAAATGGCTCTAAATCTCATGCACCAACGTCAGAAGGTGGCGTATCTCACGGAGCAAGAAATCCAGTCAAGGCCGAATATTCTCGATAGCGTCAAGTCAGATGGCTATCAAGTTGTCGTCATCACTGAACAGCAAAAATCAAAGTTGGAAACGCAAGTTGAAACAGGCGGGCCACAGGTTCGGACTTTGGAAGCGTATGTGCAACAATACAACGCCAGTTTTGAGTACAAATTTGTTGACCTCCGAACATTGACAAGAGAAGAACGCCGCATCTATGACTTCACCTCGAAGATACTCGCGCTGATTGGTGTTTCGGGTGAACAGATTCCAGAGATACGCATTTCCGAGACAATGAGAGTCACGACTGATAACACAGAAGGGGTTTGGGATTCGTCCATTCCCGCCATTGTCATTAAGCGCAGTGTGAGCGCACACCACTGCCACTCTTGAAGCTGTGGTTATGCTGGGAGGGCGTCGAGGAATTCTCGAATCCTGGCAGTGGAGTGGACGATGAGTCGCGAGCCGGATCTGGCGAAGTGGGC
>CAZVHN010000067.1:0-18010 GCA_964626895.1 uncultured Chloracidobacterium sp.
GTCGCTGGGGATGGAAAATGCCCGTGCTTTTCGGGCTCACAATCATGATCGCTTATCTGCCTTACCTGGGTGTCGGTCTGAAGGGCGTGTTGGGTTTTCTGCCGGCATACGCTCAGGAGGAAGGCCTGCAAAACGGAACGCAGTTTTATCTATTGAGTCTCGCGCGGAGTGTGCTGGGCGAAGGAAATGTGCCGAACGCTTCCTATTTGATCTGTGCGATTCTCACGCTCGGCGCGGTCGCCCTCTGGGCGGTTTGGAAGCGGGAGCGCAATGAGGGTAGTTACATCGCCAGCGCTTTGCTGGTGGCTACTACATTCACAGTTCTGCTTGCACCTCGTTACGCCTGGTACTTTGCCTGGCTCGTAGCCCTTACCTGTTTGCTGCCGCTGCCACCGCTCCTCTACTTAACGACGGCTTGCCTTGTCCTTTACAAATTGTGGCATCCCGCGGGGCCTGGTCAACTTCTGCTCCTCGATACCATCATCTATCTGCCGTTCGCCCTGCTTGGCTTGATTGCGATTTTCCGGCGCTTGGCCAGAAGAGGTCGCGGGCTCGACGAACCGTCATTAGTAGAAAGAGAGCTGACGTAGGAGTGATATGAGCTTTGCTGTCGATTACCAGGGTCTTCACTTCGTAGGAGTGAGATGTTTATAGACTCGAACGCAACTCTTCATCAACTCCGTTCGGAGGAGCGGAACGCGACTAGACCTTTAGCCTTCGAGATACTCTCCGCTCCTCCGAACGGAGTCGGAGGGTGGTGGAGGTTCCGGCGCTATAGACATCCCACCCCCTAACGGGGTGAGGACCGAGGCTCTTTGCGGCCGCGATAAACGTGTCGCCCTCAGGCTTCTGTTTTTCCCGACAGACTCCTGCGCGGCTGGCCAATCATAAAACACACTAACCAGGGTTTCGCTTCGCTTCAGCCTGGGCTTTATGCTTGCGCCTGCTCCGCAGGCTGTTTGCCGGTATAACACTGAAACTAAGATCCTGAGTTGTGGAGGTGTTGAGAGAATGGCGCTAAGACCGAACAACGACAAACGCGCCCTGGTGACTGGTGGCGCAGGGTTGATTGGGTCACACGTGGCTGATCTACTCCTCCGCGAGGGGTGGAAGGTGCGTATGTTCGACAATCTTGAGCCGAACACATATCGCAACGGCCGGCCGGCGTGGATACCGGAAGCCACTGAGTTCGTCGAAGCTGACATTCGCGATCGCGCTGCGATCACAGCTGCGCTCGAAAGCATTGATGTTGTCTTTCATCAGGCGGCCTATGGCGGTTACATGCCGGAGATTGCCAAGTACGTCCACGTTAACAGCTTTGGCACGGCGCAAATGCTGGAAGTGATACGCGAAGAAAACCTTCCCATTAAAAAAATTGTGGTCGCCTCTTCGCAGGCCGTCTACAGCGAAGGCGCTGCAAATTGCCCTCAGCACGGACTGGTCTTTCCTGCTGTCCGTCCCCTGGCCCAACTGGCGTCCGGCGATTTCGAGGTCCACTGCCCACACTGCGGTGCCCTGACAACCCGGGCCCCGACGCCCGAACATGCGCCCATCGGAGGTGAAACCGTTTATGCGATCACCAAGGTCGATCAAGAGCGCCTGGTCTTAACCTGGGGAAAACAGACTGGGATTCCCACGGTGGCGCTGCGCTATTCCTGCACCTATGGCCCACGCCAATCCATCTTCAATCCCTACACCGGCGTGATTGCTATCTTCTGCACCCGACTCTTGAACAACCTCCCGCCGGTGCTCTATGAAGACGGCAAGCAGACGCGGGACTTTAGTTTCGTCGAAGACATTGCCCGCGCAAATTTGCTCGCGGCGACGACTGATAAGCTCGACGGTTTACCGGTCAATGTCGGCAGCGGTCAGGCGACTACTATTGGCGAAATAGCGCAGTTGATTTCTGATGCGCTCGGAATTCCTATCGAGCCAATTGCCCAGGGCGAGTTTCGTCCGGGCGAGATGCGCCACCTAACATCTGATACGACCCGCATCAGCGCGGTTGGCTACCAGCCGGAAGTAGATTTAATGACCGGAATCGAACGCTATCTTGATTGGATTCGCGCGCAGACGGATGTGCGCGAATACTTTGAAGAAGCTGCAAATATGCTCCGCGCTAAAGGCATCGTGCACAAGGTCGCCACTTAACTCGCCGGCAAGTTGTTGATTCATTGAAGCGCCGTTGGCGCTGCAATGAGTCAATACCCTGACACGGGAGTTTCATTAGGGTAAACGTTCGTCGCCGCGACAGACCGCAGAACTCCTACGCACGAAACATCACGCATGAACAAGCAAGGGGTTTAGAGAAGTGCGCAGCGCTAGATAATTTTGAGGGAGGCAATGACTGTGCGCGAGTTTCCACTGAGGGCGCGGGTCTCGGCCGTAATTCCCGCGCTAAATGAGGAAGACCCCATTGCGGCGGTGGTGCGCGCTGTACCGCGTGATATTGCAGACGAAGTGATCGTTGTGGACAACGGCAGCGCTGACCATACAGCCGCGCGAGCGCAAGAAGCAGGAGCGCGTGTCGTTGCTGAGCCGCAACGTGGGTATGGACGGGCCTGTCGGGCCGGGGTGCGTGCTGTCGGAGCTGATTGCGAGATTGTTGTCTTTCTCGACGGCGACGGCAGCGACTGCCCGGAGTTGATGGAAAGACTAGTGCAACCAATCGCGGCAGGCACCCACGATTTTGTCATTGGCTCGCGCACTCGAGGCGAACGCCAACAGGGCAGCATGAACTTTCAGCAAATCGTTGCGGGGCGCAGCGCCGGCTTTCTGCTGCGCTTGCTATACGGCGTTCGTTATACGGACATGTGTCCCTTTCGCGCGATTCGCCGTGAGGCATTGGACAGGCTTGGGATGCGCGAAGAGACTTATGGATGGAACCTGGAGATGCAGATGCGCGCCGCACGCGCTGGTTTGCGCATCCTTGAAGTTCCTGTCAATCACAGGCGGCGCGCGGGCGGCGAATCGAAGGTTTCCGGAACATTGCGCGGAACCGTGCTCGCCGCAGGACGAATTCTCACAACACTTCTCCGCGTTGCACTGGACCGCTCCTAGCTATCAAGGGCGGTCAGTTAATTAGACCACACTTGAATAGTACTCACCTCCTGGAAAAAACGTTTTCCGGCTGCTATGATGAGCCCCGGTATCCCGAAAAGCACACAGCGTCCCAAGGTCTCAGTCGGGACAAAACTAACTGGGCAGAACTGAAACTGAGACCAAATCAAAGTCAGTCGCGTAAAAGCTCTCGCAGCTCTCCATCCGACTTTCTTTTCGCCCGCTTTAATAAAGCTTTACTGCTTCCGAGCGCCAATTGAATACAACACAATCAAATAAATGAGGATTAGCAGAATGAAAAAAATCTCTCTTAGCCTTCTGGCCCTACTACTCTGCGTGCAGTTCGCGTCGGCGCAGAAAGTGCCGGTGCAGGAAATCGTCCTGGACAACGGGATGCGCCTGCTGCTGGTACCACGCAAGGGCGATCCAAACGTTGCCGCCGGCTGGGTGGCTCGCGTCGGTTCGGTCAATGAACGTCCGGGTATCACCGGCCTCTCGCATCTCTTCGAGCACATGATGTTTAAGGGCACGCACGCCGTGGGCACGAACAACATAGACGAGAATCTGAAAGTCATAAAGGAGATGGACGCAGTGCGCGCCGAACTCCGTCAGGAGGAGCAGACGCTCATCCACAAGGCGCGGCTTGGCGAAATCGCTAACCCAAAAGATCCTGCCGTTCGTTCCGAGCGTCACAAAGCTTTGCTCGCCAAGTTTGACGAGCTGACCAAACGCGAAAAGGACTCAATGGTCAAGGACGAGTTCGACCGTATCTACACGACAGCGGGCGGCTCCGGCATGAACGCCGGCACCAGCAACGATTTCACCGTCTATTTCATTAACGTCCCGGCTAACAAGCTCGAACTCTGGTTCTGGATGGAATCAGATCGTTTGCGCAATCCCGTCTTCCGTGAGTTTTATTCCGAGCGTGACGTGGTCCACGAAGAACGGCGTCTGCGCACCGACAGCACCCCGACCGGCAAGTTTAATGAACAATACGAGTCGATGTTCTGGCAGTCGTCACCATACGGTTGGCCCGTCGTCGGCTGGCCCAGCGATCTCGAAGGCATCACGCGCGAAGAGGCGCTCGACTATTTTGCCGTCAACTACGCACCCAACAATCTGACCGCCTGCCTCGTCGGCGACGTCGATCCGGCGCGCGCCAAAGAACTCGCTCAGCAATACTTCGGGCGTCTCCCGCGCGGACCGCGCCCGCCCGAGCCGGTACGGACGAGCGAGATGCCCCAACTCGCCGAGAAGCGGATGGTCGCCTATGCCGAGACCGTCCCGGAGGTCCGCATTCGCTATCACACCGTCGCAGAAGGTCATCCCGACGATTTCGTTCTTGACATTTTGGGCAGCGTGCTCAGCGGTCGCACCGGACGACTCTACAAGGCGCTCGTGCTGCAACAGGCGGTCGCCAACAGCGCCAGCGCCTTCGGGGACGCGCGCAAGTATGAGGGCTACTTCCAGTTGAGCGGGGTTGCCAAGCCGGGAAAGACGCCCGAGGAAGTAGAGCAGGCGCTTTACAAAGAGATTGAAAGAATTCAGAAAGAGTTGGTTGACGCGAACGAGCTGCAGAAGGTGAAGAACCAGTATGCCGCGAACAACTTTCGCGGGATCCAATCAAACTTCGGGTTGATGGTCCAACTCCTCCTGCGCGACAACAACCGCGGCTGGGAAACAATCAATACCGACCCCGCGCGCCACCAGGCCGTGACGCCGGATGACATCCGCCGCGTGGCCAACACCTACTTCAAACCTGAGAATCGCACCATTGCCATCTACTACACTAAGAAGAAAGCGGACGGCGCTGTGGAAGATCCCGCACTCGCCGGCCTGACCGATCAGGAGAAGACCCAAATCGGTCAGATGAAGGGGATGCTCTCGCAGGCAAAGGCCGAACAGATCAAAATGATGCTTTCCCGGTTCGAACAACAATCGGGCTCCGCTCCCGCCGACAAACAGAATTTTTTCAAGGTGGTCAAGAAGATGCTGGAAGATCGCCTCAAGCAACTCGAAGGAGGTAATCAGTAATTATGAGAAACCGCATGAGGAATCCCCAGATCAATCTGAAGCCGAATCTAAAGCCGCTTGCCGCCTTTCTGGCCCTGGTCCTGCTGACGCTGTCACCCACAGGCATGCTGGCGCAGACGCAGCAAATTCCCGCGCACCCGCGCGAACTGAAATACACGACGCTGACTTATACGCCGCCGAAGCGTGACCAGTACCGGCATGTTCTATCAAATGGCGTGGTTGCTTACCTCGCCGAAGATCACGACCTGCCGCTGGTTAATGTTTCGACCCTCGTCCGTACCGGAGCATATCTCGACCCTGCGGGCAAAGAAGGACTCGCGGCGCTTACCGGCACCCAGATGCGCGTCGGAGGCACGACCTCAAAGACCGCTGATGAGTTTGACGAAGCCGCCGATTTTCTGGCGGCAAACATCTCAAACGCTATCGGCGCGACACAGGGCAACGCCAACCTCAATCTGCTGGCGAAGGATGTCGATCAAGGCCTGGCGCTCTATTTCGATATGCTCAGGAACCCGCGATTTCAGGAGGATCGTATCAGTCTTGCAAAGAGCCAGCTGCTTCAGAATATGGAGCGGCGTAACGATCGCACCGACGCCATTGAGAACCGCGAATGGACCCGGCTGATGTACGGCAGTGATCACTTCTCGACGAGAGAGACGACCAAAGCCTCGATCGACGGCATTACGCGCGAAGACATGGTCGCCTTCCACCAGAGATACTATCAACCTGCCGGCTTTATCTTCGCCGTCTCTGGCGATTTCAATACGAAAGACATGCTGGCCAAACTCGAAGCGGCGACCAAGGGCTGGCCCGCCAGCAAACAAGCCGTGCCCGCGGTTCCCAAACCGACAAATACACTCGAACCGGGCGTCTATACGGTACACAAGGCAGACGTGAATCAGGGTCGCGCAAGCATAGGACACACCGGCGCGCTACGGGATTCGCCAGACTCCTACGCGCTTGAGATCATGAACGACATCCTCGGCGGTGGTGGTTTCACCTCGCGCATCATGTCGCGCGTGCGTTCGGACGAGGGACTTGCCTATAGCGCGGGTTCAAGCTTCGGGCTGGGCGTTTACTACCCCGGTAACTTCCGTGCGTCATTCCAGTCGAAAAACCCTACGACATCGCAGGCCATTGACATCGTCATGGAAGAGATCAACCGCGTGCGCACAACCAAGGTAACGGACGAAGAACTCGTGACCGCGAAAAACTCAGCCATCGAGGTTTTCCCGCGCATCTTCGCGACCGCAGCGCAGGTAGCCGGCACCTTCGCGCAAGACGAGTATACGAAGCGTCCGGCCGACTACTGGACTACTTACCGCGATCGCATCCGTGCGATCACGGCTGACGACGTGCAGCGCGTCGCTCAGAAATACCTCCAGCCTGACAAACTGGTAGTGCTCGTCGTTGGCAACATTGACGAGATTAGTAAAGGCAATCCCGACAAACCGCAATACTCGCTCGCGAAGATTGCGAAGGACGGACAGATTCGGCGCATCCCCTTGCCGGATCCTTTGACTATGGTCTATCCGAGCAACCCGTAAGGCGCGCTTCGGAGGAAACGAAGTTAATTAGGCGGCGCACCCCGCTGGACTTTCATTAGCACTCAAGATTCGGGTTTTCAGACAGTCTCAGTAGCAACCGGGTTCAGCTCCGACTTTGTGATACGCGAGTTGAGACCCGGTAGCTGCTGGTTCTGATAGCCGCGCGTCACATCAAATGACACAAACCAGGATTTCGTGTTAGTTAGTGTAACTTCCCGGGATCGACTCATCAGTTCGTCTAAAATTCCGAAGCGAGGCGGTCATGATCTTATTGCCGGAGTCAGACGAAGACCTATTGCGCGAGTGTGAGGTCGAGACGTTCCGTTCGAGCGGACCGGGCGGCCAGCACGTCAACAAGACGGAGAGCGCCGTCCGTCTCCGTCATCTGACTTCAGGCCATGTCGTAACCTCACAACAGGAACGCAGCCAGCACCGGAATAAATCGATCTGCCTGCGCAGGCTTCGCGAGAAGATTGAGAAACTAAACTACCGTGCGCCCAGGCGCGTCCCAACTCGCGTTCCTCGCAGCGTAAAGAACCGAACACTTGAAGAGAAAGCACGTCGCTCCCACGTCAAGCGATTACGCTCGAAGCCATCGACGGACGAATGAGTAAGAGAGGATTAAGTTTGGAGCGGGATAGGGTGGTAATAGAGTTTGTAATCAGCCAGGATGGGTCTCACTGGCAGTCACTCATGCCGCGGTCCCATGAGGTCAGTACCACCTCGCGGTAGCGGGTGGGTCCGGCCCGCAGTCGCTTATTGCCACGATCTTATTTGGGCAGCGAGACCCACCCGCTACCGCGAGGTGGTACTGACCTCATGGGCCGGTTCTGTAAGCAATTGCCGACGCTGCGTAATGATATGAACTCGGCAAAACTACATCAGTACCGAGCATCGCCCGCGTTTCGAACTACCTGTGTCGGCTGATATCATGACAGAAACCACGAAGGCAAAAGGGAGACTTCCAGAATGATAACCGTCGCTAATCGCATCTACGTCACACCGGAATACGCCGAGGCCTTCGAGGAGAGGTTCCGGCAGCGCGCCGGTCTGGTGGACGGCATGCCGGGATTTATTTCCAACCAGGTCCTGCGACCGGTCAACGACGGTGACCCGTATGTAGTTTTCACTGTCTGGAGCAGCCGACAAAACTTTCTTGACTGGGTGCGATCCGACGAGTTCGTTAAGGGCCACGCGCAATCCGGCTCCCTCCCGAAAGACGCTTTCGCCGGGCCGAATGTGCTTGAGTTACATGAGGTCGTGCAGGATTCGAGCCGTCCTGAGTTGGCGCCGGAACCAAAGGGCGGTCCGTTCAAAATGCACTAACAGTGAGCTACACAAACGTACACACATCCTCAAGTCTCTTCCTCTTTATGTCAGGCACCATCGCACCTTCGGCTGGATAGCCCACGACCAACAAAAGAAATGGAGATTCGTTGCTTGGCCTTCCTAGTATTTCATTCAAAAACTTCATGGGACTCGGCGTGTGCGTGAGCGAAACCAGGCCAACCTGCTGGATCGCTGTAATCAGTATGCCGGTTGCTATTCCCACCGACTCTTTCGGATAGTAATGCTTAACCTGCCCACCAGTCGGCAACCTTCCATATCGTTCTTCAAATATCGCTATCAGATACGGCGCTATCTCCAGAAATGGTTTGTGCTCATCGGTCCCCAGGGGCGCAAGAGCCTCCAACCACTCTTTAGGGGCACGTTTATTGTAGAACTCTTTTTCCTCTTCCTCAGCAGCCACCCTGATCTGGCGTTTCACGGATGCATCGGTGACAACTACAAAGTGCCAGGGCTGAAGGTTGGCCCCACTCGGTGCTGTAGATGCCGCAAGTACGCACTGCTCAATGATCTCACGAGGAACAGGACGATTGGAGAACTGGCGCACACTACGTCTGCGTCGCATCTGTTCATAAAATGAAACTGCGCGCTGTTTCATTTCATCACTGTGATACTCATGGTAGTCGGTAAGCGCGATGAATTTCGGTGATGACACCCGCGACTCCTTTCAAGCAGGTTTGACAATTCGATGAGCGCGGCAGCTTACGGCTATTTACTCATCGGTATTCACGACCGCGCCGCCGCAGGATGATCCTGCGCCGGCGGTGCAGCCGAAGTAGTGCCACAATGTCCGCGTCTTTGGCGGGTAAGATTTAAGGAGCCAGTTCCGCTACTTGATCGGGTGAGCATCCTCCGCGAGCAGTTTCTGTATCACCTGTTCAGTCTCGTCGTAGCGTCCTTCACCCACATGGGTCCAACGAATGCGACCCGACTTGTCGAGCACAAAGATTGTCGGCCAGGCTTCGACCTTATAGGCGCGCCAAGTTTCGTATTCATTATCCGTGACTACCGGAAATCGAATGCCCAGCGAGGCAACCTGTCGCCGCACGTTTTCGATCTTCTTTTCGCTGTCAAACTCTGGTGAGTGCACCCCGACAATCGTCAAGCCCTTTTCATTGTAACGTTCGTGCCAGCGCTTTACGGCCGGCAGCGTGTTGCGACAGTTGTAACAGCCAAAAGTCCAGAACTCGACGAGCACCACGCGACCACGAAGAGTCTTTAGCTTAAGGGGCTCAGAATTGATCCACGTACCTGGTGCAAACTCAGGAGCAGTCGGCGAATCGCTGGCGATACCCAAACTGTCAGAGTGGATGCTCGGGCTGCCTCCTTCGAAGCGTTTGGCTAAGCTTGAAAAGCCACCTGCGACGACTACGAAAACCAGTACAACGACCAGAAGTCCGATGGCGAGAGTATTTTGCCTCTTCATTTGATTACCTTTCTCAATTTTCCTCGGCTTCGATTTGCCAAAGCCCAAGCTGTCGATCTCAAGCGACCTGTTCTGCCCGCTCAATATGCTTCGACACCGAAGGCCTGATAGCCCGGGCGAGCCCCATGTTTTCCGCCTCGCTGAGACCCGACACTACAAATACCGCATGACGAGCAGTTTCGAAACGTGCCAAACGGTAGACGTTCGATCCCGCACTAAAGATCGACCCCTCCTTGCTTGCTCCGAGAGCGTTTAGCTCAGGCGCCTGTGCGCGGTCAAGGGCTGTTACCAAAACCGAAAGCAGTTGGTCGTGATACTTCAGAATCACGTGGCCGAAGCGCTGTTCGTTGAATATGCACGAGTGTGCCGCTACGAGCGTAGCGCCGGCAGGTAACTGACCATCTGACATTACAGCCTGGACGAGATTGATGTAGGCGCGATCATAGCCGCGACCAGCTTCATCGAGATGAATCGGCTTTTTCTTTAAGCGGTGGTTGATTGCACAGTCGCGATGAATACCTGTAGCGTTCTCGGTGAGCAGCGCACTTACCAGGGCCGCGCGGCTGTCTGGATTTTTCGGCTCGCTTTCACCCGGCGTCGGTGTCTCGTGGCCCACTTGATTAGCCACAGAGGATTGCGTGCCCGAGCGCTGTTGCATGGCTCGGAATCCCAAGGCGGCGACGAGCACCACTGAAGCAGCAATGGCAATGTACGCGGCGCGCCGGGCCATTGGCGAAGCTGACGGGCGCAGCGCCGCAGTTCGCAGTCGGTTGTGCAGGTTGCCGGCAAACTCGTCGCGCATTTGCAATTCGGCCGCCTGCTGAAACCCCTTACGCAACTTGCTGCGCAGTCCTCGTCGGGCCGCAAGCTCAAGACGGCACTCAGCGCACGACTTCAGATGCCTGATTACCTCATGGTTTGTCTCTACCAAGAGTTCGTCGCTGAGATAAGAGTCAGCAATCTCGCGGAAATCACGACACTGCATTGGCTTTCCCTCCTTCTTGCCCGACTGCGAGCCGCAGATGAGCGCGATCGTCAGCATCGTTCGCGCCGATGCCTCGCGCCTGGGCACAGGCTGATAGTTCGGCGCGCAGCAATCGGCGGCCGCGATGCAAACGCGACATCACGGTACCGGTCGGAATCGATAATGCTTCGGCGATCTCCTTGTAAGTCATGTCTTCAACGTCGGAGAGAATTACGACCTCCTGAAACACCAGTGGCAGACCTTTCAATGCCTGCAAAACCTCTTCTTCAGTAATACCCTGCGGTGTTGGCGGCTCAAACGCGGCCGTCTCCGCGATCTGCTCCTCGGCGCCGCTTATTAGATGCAGGCGACTTTCGCTGCGCCTCCGTTTGTTGAGAGTGTGATACATGATCTTGATCAACCAAGCCCGACAGTTTGTGCCGTTCTCGAAGCGATGAAACGACCGCAGCGCTTCCATGAAAGTTTCTTGCACGAGATCTTCGGCTTCATCGTGGTCTCTGACCAGCCACCTTGCCATGCGATACAGATCGCCCTGGTGCGGCAGCGCTTCGCCCTCAAACGAAGTCCAGTCCGCGAACCGTGTATCTTCTCGAGAGAGTCTGAGCATCAAGCCGACTAGCTTCTTATGCGCCCCTCATTCTTGATTCCCAATTAGTCTATACCAATAGCTGCCAATTTTATTCCAATCGATAACCCAAATTCTCTGCGCGACTGACCAAATAATCAAACAAACGCCATTGCTGGAATAAAAGCAGACCAGTCGGGTATTAGCCATGTAGACCGTGAACTATTACATGCGGTAATTAACGCGAAGACCCCGAATCCCGAGATCTTTCCAACACGGTCTGTAATTTCCGATTCTAAGCTGGCGAGCGACGATGAGTGCGGGTCTTGGGGCAAACTTCGCAACGAAAAACCACAACTTGAAAAGGGATGGAGAAAAACATGAAAAAGCAAACGAACCGCACGGCTTTGATTGCCGGTGCGCTGATGGCGTTCTTCGCGTTTATGGCAATGAGCGTCGCGGCACAGGACGTGACGCAGGACAAGATGATGGGCGACAAGACAATGGGCGACAAGATGATGATGGACAAATCTAAGCCCACGGTGGCGATCATTCGGGCTGACTGGTGCTCGGCGTGCCAAAAACTCGAGCCGACCATGATGGACTTGATGAGCCAATACAAAGATCGGCTGAACTTTGTGCTTCTTGACGTAACCACTGACGAAAAGACGGCTGAATCGGCCAAAACAGCGCAGCATCTGGGAATCAGCAAGTTCTTCGAGGCGAACAAGAAAAACACCTCGACAGTCGCCGTGCTGGATCAGAAGAGCAAGATCTTGTTCAAAACGGCCAAGAATTTCGATCGTGATGCATACGTCCGCGCGTTTGATGATGCCGTCGCCAAGTCGAAATCCATGACCATGAAGAAAAACGGCTAGACCTTGCGGGCAGCGCCGGATCTGGGGCGGTTCGGCGTACGGAGGGGCGCGCTGTAGGGGAAGTCGCGTGCATCTCGCAGGCGCGGCTAAAAGCGCGCCCCTCATTCTTTGTGCGAGCCGAATTGCAATCATGTCTGACCTCCAACAGTATCTGTCGGCCAGTTCGGTCCTGGCTTATCCGGCTGCTTTCATTGCCGGGCTCCTAATCAGCTTCACGCCCTGCGTCTATCCCGTCATTCCGATCCAGCTGGGCTTTATCGGCGCGCAGACGGCTGCGGCCCGCGGGAAGACTGGTAGAGCGAGCGCCCAGGGTTTTGTTCTATCGTTGCTGTTTGTGGTCGGCATGGCGACGGTCTATGCGGCGCTCGGGGCGTTTGCATCATTGACTGGAACGCTGTTTGGAGTGTGGGCGGCAAGTCCCTGGACTTACATCATCGTCGCCAATCTTCTGCTCCTGCTGGCGCTTTCCATGCTCGACGTTTTTCAGCTCCCCACGTTCCAGTTCCTCACCAGATGGAGTCCGGAGCGAAAAGGTAATGGCTACATTTCAGCGCTACTCATCGGCGCCTCTTCGGGACTGATTGTGGGGCCATGCACCGCGCCCGCGCTCGGAGCGGTGCTTGCATTCGTCGGCACGCAAGGCAGTGTCGTATTCGGAACCTCGGTCCTCTTTGTTTTTGCCCTCGGCATGGGTGTCTTGATGATTGCCCTCGGCACTTTTGGTGGTGTGTTGGCTTCGCTGCCGCGCTCGGGTGAGTGGATGGTTAAGGTGAAGAAGGCTTTTGGCTATTTAATGATTTTGCTAGCCCAGTACCTCCTACTGCAGGCCGGGCAGCGTTTCGTTTGAGATGGAAATGGTGATTGAGATGAACGTTTTGAAACCAATAAGCATTCTGGGCCTGATATTGTTTATTGCCGCGGGCTTTGTGGGTTGTTCTTTGAGCAAGGGGCCCATGAATGAGCAGGCGGCCCAGATCACAACTGGCGCCGACCCGCACTCGGAACCGAATGGCGGCAGTAACTTCGGCGAAGTCGCACCAAACTTTCAGTTGACGAAGATCGACGGCTCACCTGTTTCAGTAAGCGATCTGCGTGGTCATCCGGCCGTGCTGATCTTCTGGACGGCCTGGTGCCCGGTGTGCAAAGAGGAGGCGCCTCATTTCAATGAGTTGGCCGCTCGTTATGAATCAAAGGGCGTGCGGGTGCTGGGCATCAACATTCAGGACAGCGAAGCACGCACAAAAGCAGGTATCAAAGATTTTGGCATTCAGTACTCAGTGGCCCGCGATGCCGACGCCAGTGTGGCAAGACTTTATAGAGTTACCGGCACGCCGACCGTCATCTTCCTCGATCGAAACGGCGTCGTGCGCTACACAGGCAACGAATTGCCGGCTGATTACGCCAAGCGTTTCGATGCTCTGCTGGCTGAGAAAGCGTAGCGGAGGGTTTTTAGAGTGGCACGGCTAAACGCGGTGTTATAATGACTGCGATCCTTGATCGCTCAGAGGTAAGAGCGCGTGTCACTCAAGTACTTAAGGGAACAGTCGCCACCAATGATCCCGAGAAATTGATCCGCTACGTCCGCCTGCATCCTGGCAACGGCAACGAGACGGCAGGAAGTAAGGAGTGGTTTGTTTCTATTTCGAAGCAGCTTAGCAGGCACTCAATTAGAAGACATTCTAATGGGTTCCGCCGAACGGAGGTTGAGTGATGGGGACTGGAATCCTCAAGCCGGGTGATAAGGCGCTTGACTTTGCCCTGGTGGAAGCGGCTTCCGGACAGTTGTTAGGCCCGGCGGACTTTGCCGGCAAGCAGAGTATCGTGCTGCTTTTTTATCGGGGCATGTGGTGACCGTTTTGCTTGCTGCACCTTGGAAAGGTGCGTCGCGTTTACGATCAGATCAAGCAGCTCGAGGCGGAAGTGCTGACAGTCTCGCTTGACTCGCTCGCTTCACTGAGGAAATACAAGGCGAAGACAGAAACGCCTTTCCCCATGCTATCGGATGAAAAGGGAGAGGTGATACTCCAGCATGGCGTTAAGAACGATTGGACGCCTTACAAGCGCGGCATCCCTCATCCGTCCATCTACATCATTGACCGGGCCGGGATCGTGCGTTTTGTTGAAGTGCGACAGAATTACGTCTTCCGCGTCAAGATGAGCACCATTCTCGACGAGTTGCAGAAAATTACTAAACCTTCACAGCCTTCGCAAAGGCAAGTTGAACCACTTCCTCGGGACTAATATCCGAAGTTAGAACGCAGGTCACGGCCCCCTCCTGCCAGAAGACGACCGTTAGGCCATTCATGCCTCAGACAGCCTCTAATTCATGACTCCACCGTTTAGTGCGTCGCCGCTTCGCGCACGGAGGGAATAAATCGAGCTGCAAGCGGTATCTTTCAGTTGTCAGACAATAGAGCCGGACGTGAAGCTGCGGATGCGTCCCTGGCGATTTTCAACGAACGGAGGTTCATGCTCAAAAAATATGGCTCACCCTTGCTGCTGGTCTCCTTGTTGAGTACGAGTTGCCCGGCAAGCATCGACGCCCGCCGGCACATTACTCCTGCTGCCAATGTCGTAGCAAACGCGACGATTGAGGGTGCAAAGGACGATGAGGCGGCGATACTGCTCAAGGCTCTACTGCCGGAGATGGGTAACGATGCCCGCGAGCGCGCCCTCGACAAGTTGGCGCAGTCGAAGGATAAGCGCTTCATCGCGCCGCTGCTCGATCTCCTGCGTTTCGTGAACACGCGCGAAGAATACGTCGCGATAGCGAAAACGCTGCGGACGCTGACCGGCGAGAAAGTGGAAGAGTTTGAGGAACCTTGGGAAAGGCTTACCGTCTGGTACGGCGAACACACAGAGTTGCAGCCGCCGCCGGGCTACACGGCTTGGAAGGGCGAGTTGCACGCGCAACTAATCGATCCGCGTTTTCGCCAGTTCCTCTATGACGGCGCGCCTGCGTCGGTGCGCGTCGAAGAGGTGGTCTGGGGCGGTGTCAGAGTTGACGGCATCCCGGCGCTCGTCAACCCGAAGATGCGCGCCGCCGCCGATGCCGGTTACCTCCTGGACCTCGAACCCGTCTTTGGCGTCAGCATCAACGGCGACAATCGGGCTTACCCGCTGCGCATTCTGGACTGGCACGAGATGGCTAACGATGTAGTGGGAGGCCGTGCGGTGGCGCTCGCCTACTGCACGCTCTGCGGCTCAGGCGTCCTCTACGATGCGACCACCGCGGGCAAGACCTACGAATTCGGTTCCTCCGGCTTCCTCATGCGTTCGAACAAATTGATGTATGACCGCGCTACCAACACTCTCTGGAATCAACTGACGGGCGCGCCGGTGATCGGCAAACTCGTCGGGAGCAAAATCAAACTCACCGTGCTGCCGGTGGTGCTGACTTCATGGGGCGAGTGGAAACGCCAGCACCCGGACACGAAGGTCGTTGATCTCAACACCGGATACGAGCGTCCTTATCAAGTCGGCGCGACTTACGGGCGTTACTTCGCCAATCCCGGCACGATGTTCCCAGTGTGGCGGCAAAGCCGCGCGCTCGCCAGAAAAGCGCGCATCTATGCGATTCAGATCGACGGTCGGGCGAAAGCCTACCCGCTCGACGCACTCAACCGCGCTGGCGGCGTGGTTAATGACACCCTCGGCTCACGCCCGCTCGTCGTCCAATACCGCGATGCGGTCGGGCGCATACAGCTTCCACCGAAGTTACTGGCAGCGCTTCAGCGCCAGCGGGGTGGTGAGAAGATCACGCTCGCTAATGATCTTACGCTTGAGGCAGCGCGGGCGATCTTGAAGGAGCACCCGGAACTCGTAAGCGAGATGACGGCGGAAGTGCTGCTGGCGATGCCGACTGAGGCAAGGCTGACTTTGCTAAACGAGCGCACGCCGGATGAGCGGCAGGGGTCGCGCGCGGGCCGAGGAATGTTCACGCCCGATCTCCGCAATGAAGTGGCACAGCGTGGATTGATCGGGGAAACGCGAGCTTATGAACGCAGCACCCACAATTTCATGGCGTCACGGTCAAAGGACGAACTCCTTGACGAGCGCGGCCGCGCGTGGCGCGTGAAGGAGGACGCGCTCATCGCTACCGACGGGCAACGACTCGAACGGCTTGGCGGCCATCTCGCTTATTGGTTCGGCTGGTTCTCTTTCTACCCGCAGACCGAAGTCTACATTGACAAAACAACGCTCGCACCATAGGGATGAGAGTGGAATCAGCTACGCAGAACACACCGCCAAACGGCAGCCGTGCGTCGGCATGCGTAGCGCCGCGTGTCTCTTAAGTGGCTTTTTCAGTGGGAGGCTGCGCAAGATACCGAGAATGCGCCTTATTCGCGAGTTCTAAAGTCCGGACCGCGTCGAGCATTCTCTCCGGACTTGCATGAAGACACACAGTCTATTAGCAAAACGCCGCTAAACTCGCGTGCGACGCGGGCCGCGCTGTGTTGTTGCTCAGCCCGTCTGCGCCTTGGCCAGTTCGTAGCTGCCATCCCAACTGCACTCGAGCTCGGTGTCCGATTTCATCACCGTCTTGAACTTGCCGCCGCCAGTGAGGCCGCGGTACTCGCCATCGCCGCCGGCGAATTTCCAGATGCCCTCAACGGTCATCGCGCCGCCCGCCGTGGTGACCTGGCCCTCGAACGTTCCCCAGTCGCGGCCCTCATCAGCGTGGACGTTGTTGAAGTAGCCGCGCTGCGGGCCCTTGCCGTCGAGTAACTCGGTAACGCCCCAGTAGGTAATATTCGAGTTATTCCACAGCGGATCGGCCGATTTCTGCGTGCCGCTAATCTCTGCGATGCTCATCTCGTGGCTGGGTTGGTCGGTAAGTGGCATTGCAGACTGCTTCGCGATTCTTCCCGAAAAAGTTCCTGTTATGGAAGGCATGTAGTCTCCTTTACTTTCTTTGGTTGGTTGTATGGTGAATCGTGCGCATTGTGACCCTCTTCTTCCGCCTCTGTCAATGGAATCACGCCCCTCGCCGCGTCTCGGCAGAAGACAGCGCAGGACTGATCCAATGGTCAGCCAGTTCCGACCACCATCTCAAAGTTTCGAGTTTCGGGTTCCGAGTTTCGAGCCCGATTTCCCTAACTCGAAACCCGAAACTCGTAACTCGAAACTGAATCAATTCCCGTGTCGTTGCTTTGGAACAGTCGTTAACATACACACTGTCGACACCCCGAGCATATTCCACATCAATCGACAAACTTGAATTTGTCAGAGATTCTTGGAAAGGAGGATGCAGTAATGCCTAACGAAAAACTTTAACTTGGCGGAGTTCAGAAAGACATCCTGTCATGGGCCAACCACGAGTTCAGCATTGAAGAACAGTCGATGCTACGTCACGTCTCGCGGTCACAACGGCGTCACAAACAAATGAGCGCGCAGGCTGAATTTCCTTCTGTAGCTCGACGAAGGCGTTGCTGAAGTCCTTCGAGGCATCTCGCGACGATATGAGTGAGTGCCGAATTGTATAGGCTGGATGCACCGCGAGCTGCAGGACTTTGAGGGCGCACTCAAACATGATCAGGAAGGCTTGAGAGTTGCACGTCAGTATCACGTGCTCGAGGCAGAGGCAAATTCATTAATCAACCTTGGTATCGACCATACTAACGAGGGTAAAGCCGAGGAAACGATTTCCGCGTTTCGCGAAACTCGCGACATCTTTGAGCGGGACGCCTGGGTCCGCTGGCGCTACAACATTCGTCTTGAAGCAGCAACCGCGTGGCATTGGCTGCGGCAAGGCGACCTCGAGAAGGCTCGAGAATTCGCTCAGCGACTGCTTGATACCGCGAACCAATATGAGGCGCATAAGTACGTAGCCGAGGCCCACAGGCTGAAGGCGCAGATCGCAATTGCCGCAAGCGATCGGGCTACCGCGGAGGCGGAACTTGCCGCAGCGCTTGACGAATTGCAGCGCTATCCGGCGCCGCTGGTTGCCTGGAGAACTTACGCCGATCTTGGCCGCTTGCAATCGGAACGCGGTGAGGCGCGACGTCTGCGCGGGCCTCGTTCACGCGAGCCGCGGAGATTGTTAAGGCGTGTGCCGCAAACGTTACCGATGATAATTTGCGCGTGATGTTCCTCAACTCCACGGCGGTGCGTGAAGTAATGGCCGGCGCAACCCTTCGGGCAGCGCAGCCGTAATGAAGGTTGATC
>CAZVHN010000068.1:0-2893 GCA_964626895.1 uncultured Chloracidobacterium sp.
CGCAATTTGGAAACGGCCCTGCGTTGCGCCATTCAATTCGGCAAGCGTCAGCATCCTGGAGATTTCGCCTCCGCCCACCTGGTTGCGCTGAGCGGAGGGACCGATGGCATAGACGGGAACAGCCCGGCAGCGGGGGCCATCGCTGACGAAAGCACGATTGCGAGGGGACTCTCGCGCGGACTCCATGCTGAAAGTTTTCTGGAGAACAGCGACTCCTTCACTTTCTTTAACGCGCTCGGCGACGCAATTGTTACCGGGCCAACTGGCACGAATGTTCGCGACCTGCGAATTCTGATTGCAAGCTCTTAGTCATGAGCGGTAGAGGTTGGGCGAGAACCCAAAACGTACCTATTGTAAATTTGCAGGTTAGGAAGGCGGACCCTGTCCCCGCCTCAAGCTTGAAAGCCACTTATCAACGCCCGGGAGATTAAGGTTCGACCATTTGCGAGCCATGTGAGGAAGTACGTTTTGAGTGTGAGAGGGAATTGAATGGTTGGTCCAAGCGATTTTAGTTTTCGTCGTAAGAGCGGGGACAGGGTCCGCCTTCCTGACCTGCAAGTTAGCCGGGCTTGAGTGTAAGTCCCGGTCGCTACAGCTCGCAGCTCCGTAGTGACATCCTCAACGTGGACTAAGCCGCTACCGGACCCAAAGGGTTCACTTCCAGAGGGTTCACTTCTGAGGGTTCACTTCTTGACTCCGAGCGCTCAGGATAATATAACCGTTCTCGCCGCTCTGTTGTTGGGCCGCAAATTCGTTATGTGGCGCACATCACAAACGAAAACCTTCAACCCGGGAGAACCTCAAACTTGTCCACGCATGTTGAACCTACAATAGAAACGCCTGCTGAGGTGCCAAACAAACAGCCGCTTTCACTTGCCGGTCTGGTCGCTGCACTCAACGCTCAAAAGGGAAGCCCGCGGCTCGAGCAAATCTACGAGTGGCTGGAGAGCGCAGAGATCTCTCTTGAGGAATTGGAGCCTTACCTGGGTTTTAAGGAAGGCAACTACTGGCGGCATCGAGTTTGTCGCAACGAATTTGCTGAAATGCTCGTGTTGTGTTGGCGCCCTGGCCATAGGACACCGATTCACGACCACAATGGCTCCCACGGCGTGGTTAGAGTTTATGACGGGGTGATGTGGGAAACGACCTTCGTCTTCGATAACGAAAAAGGGCTGAGTTACAAAGCTGGACGAGAGAGGTCTCGAGGGGAAGTAACGGGATCCGACGTACCGGATATCCACCAACTCGGAAACCCCGAAGTCAGTGGACAAGATCTGATCACCATCCACATCTATGCGCCACCTCTGGGTGTGCTAAAGACCTACAAAGTAGGAAGTCCTGAGATCGACCTCTACACACCCGACGAATCTCAATCATGAAACAGCGGCGAATGGCAGCTGAACCGTTCGTACCTGCTGGTTCAGTTTAGAGTTCATCATCAAGCTTTATTAGCTTGTCCGCACCGCTAAGCCGCAACCTAAAGGTTGAACTCTGAACTTCCGGACTCAAAATGAACCTCGTAGCTATTGCCCCGGCACGCTTACAAAAGTCTCCAGCCGAAGATCCTTGCCATTTGTCGTCACGGTAATCATTCCGCTCTTGCCCGTGGTTAATACTTCTGCGCCGTTGTTCTGCCAGCGCTCAACGACTTCCCTGTGCGGATGGCCAAACATTGAATTCTGACCAACTGAAATAATGGCAAACTTAGGACGCGTGGCGCCGACAAAACCATCTGTCGATGAAGTCTTGCTGCCATGGTGTGCCACCTTTACGACATCCACCGGAAGATCAGAGTCTCCTGACAGCATAGCAGCCTCTGCCAAACTCTCGATGTCGCCCGTGAGGAGAATTGATCGTTCGCCAAATTGTAATCGCAGCACTATTGAATCGTTGTTTCGGGATCGTGTCTCAGCCTTCGAACTTGCGCGGGGCCACAACACAGTGACGGTCGTGCCAGTGAATCGCAGAACATCTCCCGCACCAACTACGGCGATGGGAATTCCTCTTGCAGTCGCGGTGTCATGGAACTTCGCGAATTCAGGATCTTTGCGGGTGCGGGCCACGAGAGCACTACGCACTGCAAAATTCCGCGCTACGTCGTTCAAACCATCAATGTGATCTGCGTCGGCGTGAGTTGCGACGATGTAATCGATCCGATCCAGCCCGCGCCACCACAAGTATTCCGATACCACTGCCTCTCCGACGTTGCGCGTGTCGCGGGCAAACGGTTCTTTGTCGTCCGCCCCGGACGTACGGTCCCTGCTGAAGAAATTCGGCCTGCCGCCACCATCCACAAGAAGGGTCGTTCCGTCAGGCATTGTAATTAGCGCCGAGTCTCCCTGACCAACGTCCAGGAAGTCCACGCGCAGTCGTCCATCGGTGCGACCGGCGCTGAGCGGGTGCAGGATGACAATGGCGAGCAGAACCACTTGGGCTAGTATTGGGCCCGGGACTATTCGCGATGCTCGCCTTCCGTTCACCAACGCTGGCGGACCTAACGGATGCCAGCGGGAAAGTGAAACTGCGAGAGCCACAAGAGGCAAGCTGTACCAGAGATAGATCACGCTCGACCAACCTGAGTACTCCGGTATCCGAGCCGACGCTATTCCTAACCGCGTAAGGGGATCGACACTGTGGATCATCAACCAGTTGAGGGCATTGGCCAGGCCGAACAACGGCGTGGCGAGCAAGGTGCCACCCTGGAGGGTCTTCGCATCGCCCATCGACGAGGCCTGCGCGTCGATCCGCGTCCCCTGGCGTGCGAATGGCGGGAGCGTCGCCGTGACCATCACCGCCGCGACGTTCTTCACCTGCAGCTGCCGCGGGTTGACGTTGAGCACGATCCCGCGCCGCTTGAGCATGTTGAGCACGCTCTGCGGCGTGAACACCGACT
>CAZVHN010000069.1:0-7819 GCA_964626895.1 uncultured Chloracidobacterium sp.
TACCGCGAAAAAGGGATGCCTGAGAACGCCGACATACGCCTTCATCCAGGGATGCTGATTGCATTTAACCGGGATCAGAACCTCAGGTCGCCCGAAGGTTTTCTCGATTGGCGGAGCGCCGTTAGACTGGGTCTGGTTCCACTCGGGATTGCTCTTTGGTGTCGGGTGAACATTGTGCTGAGTCGGATCGCTATTGGTGATTCTGACCTTCTGATTTGCCTGGACTCCCATCACATGCGGCACGTAGTGACAACCTTTCTGGTCAAGGACTACAGCGTCTGTCGGCGTTTTGAAACTGATGTCGCCAACCTTGGTGCCGCCGGCAGTTGTTCCATCCTTAATGTAGACAAAAACATTCGCGAGCTTGCCGTCCTTCGCCAGAGTGTCCTCTGTCACCAGATTCGGGTTGGCTTGTCCGCAGACCGGATCTGCTGACGTGTCGATTTTCTTCGGAGCTGGTGGAGTACCATTGAATGCGATGGCTCCCGTTACTGTTCCCTCATCACCTTTACTTTCGTAGGGCGTGCCGGTCGCGGTTGAGCTTGTATCCGGACCAGCATCGTTTGTCGCTTGCTTGCTGCAGGATGAACCCAGCGCGAGGAGCGAAAGAATAATGGTCAGGACAAACCAGACCCTCATCTGCTTAAACATGATCAGTTCCTCCAAATTAAGATAACGTTCGGTGCAACTCTAGCACGGACCTCGTCAGATGTAGACCCGCGAAGCACACCAGACAACTACATTCCGGGGGCACGTTTATTAAACTCGACGAGCTGCGCCAGCCACAGTTGGCGCGCGTTTGTACTTGCGAATTTTCTTCGCCAGACTATCACTACTCTTCCGGCGCAATCTTCCCTGTGGCAATCTTCCCTGTGTCTGGGAGCTTGTACTGGCAGCAGGTTGTACGGGAGAAGTGGCTAGCAACCGTCTTTGCTCTTCCGGAGTCAGCAACAACATATAGCGAACGAGCAAGTCCGCATGGTCCTGGCGGTACTCGTTTGCGCTGGCCGGCGGATTTGGAAGATTGATAACCCAACGGTCCGCTTCCTTTCTGAACAATCCACTAGGCATGGCAGTGCCCGGGCTAATCTGAGCGGGATCAAGCAGCCAGCGGAAGGTCCAATCGGGTTTGAGACGTTCGCCGGCAAGCAGGAAGTCAGGCGCAATGGCTTTTTCGTCGTGTGTTGGCTCTCCCGTGATGTGACACTTCAAACAAGGCGTGCCTGAAGTAAACATCTGCCGCGCCACCAGTTTTTCTTGCTCCGTCAGCGGCTGAAGCGGCTCTTTAATGTAGGGTTCCTGCTGACCTGAAAGCGCCATGAAGAACCGCACCAGGGTCTGCAGTTCGTTGGGCGAGAAATTGAACGTCGGCATGCGCGCTCTCAAATAAGGGCGCACGCCATTGCGATCCAGTCCCGGTTGGGGTTTCAACTGTCCGCTGCTCTGATTTGTGGTTCCGTTGCCCGCGTTTCCGCCGCTGGTCCGTGCCTTTTCGTTGCCACCGGCGGTGCCGCCAGAAGTTGCGGTCTGGTTCGTGGCCGGCTGCGCGGTTGGCCCCTTCTGATCACTCAAAGACGGATCATGTAGAAAGCGCAGCAGCCAGTTTGGATCAACGCGGGCGCCTTCGCTCGTCAATCGGGGCGGAAGCAGGTCCTTGCCCTCAGGCGTTTGATAAACCGGGACATCCATCAACACCGAACGTTGACCGACCTGAATCTGGTGACAGCCCATGCAGTTATATTTCTTGATCACCCACCATCCATTCTGTACGTCCTGCCGCCGCTGGTCCTGCGGGTTATAGAAGAGCGACGCGGGCACATTCGATCCTTCGGTCCCGACGCTGCCGAGCAGAAATGTGGTCAGGGCGTTCCGCCATTCCGGCGTGAGATAAGGCTTGGGCATTCGCAGCCGGTCCTTGGGATCCTTCTCTTTGCCCTGATCGTAGATCGATGGTTCGGCCAGCTTGTGCTCGAAGAAGCCCTTGTGGTTGTACCAGGGTTTCTCGGAATGGTCGCCATGCAACTTAAGCGGATCGTGCCCCTTCTCCGCATCGTGGGTCAGCAGGGCGAAGTCTAATCTCTCAATAGGTGTAGCGCCTTCAACCGTGAGTTCCTTACCGATCCGCTGTTCCTCTTCAAACCCTTTGATTTCGTGGCAACTAGCACAACCGTACTGCTTGATCAAACCATGACCTTTCTCCTTCAAATTCGGATCGTCCATGAAAGACGCATCGGGATAATCAGGAGGCGAAGAAAGCGAGAACAAGTAACTTGCGATGTCTCGAGCGTCGCGATCAGTCAGCCGGAAGTTTGGCATCACGGTCATGTTTTGCACTTGCAACTCGGCGCCGTCATTCGGACAGCGAGAATTCAGCTCCGTATCAAAAACGTAAGGTTTGTTGTTCTTGCTGTAGTCCTCCGCCGTCAGGTCGCGCTTCTCTTTCGGACAATATGGCGCCCAGCGCTCGCGAGGATTATGAATCCAGCGCACGATGTATTCGAAGTTAGCCTTCTCACCAACGCGCTGCAGATTCGCGGCAAAGGTTCCACCTATTAGGCCGTCGACATCACCGATTGCGTGACAGCCGAGGCAACCCCGGCTTTCAAACAACTCCTTCCCGTGGGCCGCGTCGCCGCGGGCTTGATCTGGGACCTTGCCGCTGAAGCTCTCCTGCCAGAGATAAGCCGAGATCGCTTTGATCTGCTCGTCCCCGTCTTGATCGACCCCGAATCGCCAGAAAGTCGGCATCTTAGTTCCCGGCCGAAAACCCTGAGGATCCTTAAGCCAAACTGGGACCCATCCCTTGCGCAGTTTGAGCCGAATGTCCTTCAGGTTCGGACCAATCTTCTTCTGGTCCTGCATCAAATACTTCGACTGCAGATTCAACTGATCGATGCGCGCGGCGAGCAGGCTATTCGCGACGCGCAATGACTCCGCATGCGCCAGCAACCGTTGCGCTTCAGCATCATCGGCCGCCTGATTAGCTGCCTCGGTATCCTGCCGGATCTGTTTGTCGTTACCGATTAATTGATCTTCGAGTTGAGTAATGTTCTGCCGAGTGCCGGAAAGAGCATCCGTTTCTCGATCGAAACCTTCGTAACGGTGGCAGCCTACGCAACCGCGCTGATCGAAAAGATCTCGACCAAGGTTCAACGTCTCAGCGCCTTGTGTAACCCGATCTTTGGCATGGCACTGCTGGCAGCCGGCCTCGATGTTCTCGCGCTCAAACAACGGCCACAGCCAGTATTTGTGCCGTCCGTGGCCCTTAACATCACTCGTGGTGGCGCGCCCGTTGCCCCAGTGACAACCTGAGCACCCAAACCGATCCGGATTATGAATCCGGAGCAGTTCCCGGTTGGGATGGCTGACGAATGCCCGCGCCAGGCTGTCCGGCTTCTTGCCCGGCCCGTCAGGCGCCAGGTCCGCCGGTCTGATCTCCAGCGGCTCGCGGATACCGACATGACACACTTCGCAGCGGTCGACGATATCTGACTCAATCGCGCTAATCTGGTGACCGAGGATGGAGTAGTCGAAGTTGTCCATCTTTCTGATGAGCCCGTCGATCTGACCAGGGCCCAATCCGATCATGTGGTGCCGCTGATAGTCGTCCCGCTTCTTTGCGAGTTCAGTAGGCTCCTTGAGCAACTCCGCTTTCCGACCCAGAAGCCTTGCCTTCTCGTCCCGGAGGTCATTGTAAAATTTCTCGAGCCGCTCATAATTCATCTGCTGCGTAATGGCCTGGCTGGAGCCATCAGGAGCCGGTAACTCCACTTCGACTACTTCCTGCCGTTTCTCCTCCGCCTGTTTCCGATATTTCTCTTTGGCGGACCCTTTTGCACTTTCAACGTTGTAGTTGATGACCGTGAGGCGGCCACGTTGATTCTGGAAGGGATCGGTTACCGCATCGAGTTGCTTTTGAATCTGAGCGACCTTCTGATCAATCTCAGCGGTTTCCGGCTTGACTTGTTCCTGCGCAGCTTTTGCTTCGGCGTCCAGCGTCTGATACTCGGCGCCCTCTTTAACTTCCGCTTCAGTCTTGCCGGCCTGTGATTTAATACTTTTCAGGTAACGCGTGTAACGGCTGACAAACTCCTGTTGAATGCCTTTCCACGGACGCTGACCGAAGGCTTCATCCCAAAGCGCCCACACGAGAGAACCGGTGAGAAGCAGAGCACAAAGCAGCATGATGCCGCTCGTAGACCGGCTCACGATGGGATCGTGTGCCGGGACCTCGGGCTCTTTCTTCATCAACGACTCGCTAGCTTTAGGAGAGTCAGCCACTCAGGATCATTCCTCCGCGCTCGTCAAATGTTGAACCACTCAGATGTTGAACCAAGGCGTCACCCAGACATACTTTATCGTCAGCCCCAACCGCAGGATAAGTTTCACCGGCATCGCCAACAGCACACTTATCGCAAAAAACTGAAAAGTCACGTACTGCAGAATGCTTGTTCGCTCCAGGAGCTTTTGCTCAAACGGATCACGTGGGAACAAACGGGGCGGCCGCAGCGAGATTCGCTTAAAATCGACCGTCATTAACCAATGGAAGAACAGGGCCCCGACGATGTAGAAACCTCCTACAACCAGAGCGCCAAAGATCCACTTACCAACGTTGCTCTGGAGAAACCCGAGATGCAGCGTTTTACCAATCCAGCTCGTAGCAATCAGGTCGTGCAGGTCTATGTTTTTGTCGAACACAACCGCATTGTGGTCCCAGGTCTGACCGGGCCAGAACCAGATCCAGCCAGGGCCCCGGATGAAGGTCCCAATTACGATCAGCAGGATCCACTGCAGAAACCCGACGGCAAACATTCCCACTGCAAATCTGCGCTGTCTGAGCGTGTAATAGCCGTTGCCGAGCGGGTTTGAATCGACGTACGGGAAGACCATCAATCCCACCATGATGAGCGACGGCATCACAACGCCGGCAATCCAGGGATCGAAATAGACCAGCATCTCCTGCAATCCGAGGAAGTACCAGGGCGCCTTCGACGGGTTCATCGTCAGGTTGGGGTTAGCCGGCTCTTCCAGCGGAGCGTTCAGCGTAATCGACCAAACAAACAAGACGACGGTAACGATCACTGCCACCAGAAACTCGATGCGCACCAGATAAGGCCAGACGTGTATTTCTCGCGCCCAGCCCGGACGCCATGGTTCGACTTTGCGATGATGCGTTTTTGCGAGTTTGGGATCCTGCTCTAACTCTTTGATCAGCCGATCGTTCGCCAGCGATTGCCTGACTCCCATCCAGGTAAAGAAGGGAACCAGGAATAGCATCGCCACGATTGGAACGTTGTCCGGCGCCGAGGAGATCTTCCACAGTTGATGCCAGTCTTCAACCGCCAGCACCGCGAGGACCACGAGGACTACCAGCACTCCCAGGGCTATCAACTTACCTTTGCTTAAGTTGAATCTACGCTTCGCCATAGTTTCGAGCTAAAACCTATGATAGAAAAAGGGCTTTGAGTTTCGTGACTTTTTCGTGTGATTTCGTGGATCGCTTTCCGTGGGCAAAGACTCGATCCACGAAATCACACGAACCAGCACAAAAACAAACTGCAAAGTCAATTGAGAGACCCTACACTAGCTACTTCTTCTTCACCGCTTTCATCTCTGACTCAAGCATCACCGGAGCCGGACCGGAGATGCCACCATCCTTACGTATGCGCCAAAAATGCACCGCCATGAAAATCGAGGCCACGAGTGGGATACCAATGCAATGCCAGATGTAGGAACGCAACAACGCATTCGAGTCAACGATCGATCCACCCAGCAGTCCAAAACGAACGTCATTGAATGGAGTCATTCCGAGCTGAACTCCAAAGGGCCCTTCGGATCCCAGCATGGGCGTGGCGCGAGCCATGTTCGTACCTACTGTCACCGCCCAAAAACCGAGCTGATCATCCGGCAAGAGATAGCCCGTAAACGAAAGCAGCAGAGTTAGCACCAGCAACACAACGCCGACGCCCCAATTAAATTCGCGTGGTTTCTTGTACGAACCAGTAAGCACGACCCGAAACATGTGTAGCCAGGTGGTTATCACCATCAAGTGGGCCGCCCAACGATGCATGTTGCGCAGGAGCTTCCCGAAGGGGACGTCGTGCTCCAAATAGAGGATGTCCTTAAAAGCGTCGGCCTTCGTTGGGTGGTAATAGAACATCAAGAGCACACCGGTAAACGTAAGCACAATGAAGAGATAGAACGTGATGCCACCCATGCCCCAGGTGAATGGGTAACGCACTGCGTCGCGATTGATCTTTGCCGGATGAAGATGAAGGAAGACGTTCGAGAGAACTGCCAGGGAACGATTGCGCGGATCAGAACGGTCGTGGGAAACGCGAAAGATCGACTTCCACAGTTGCGTGTCCTGCGGATCCTTGTAGGTTTTGGCCTCTTCGATCGCACGATCCTTTAGCACGGTCCCGCTCTCGCGGACCCTTTCGATGAGACTTGCGCCCGACTTCTCGCCGCCGGTTAGCTGCTTAGTCTCTTTTTGCTCAGGAGTTTCGTCCATGAATTGCGTCTATGATTTACGAACTTCGTCGAGGCCACTTGCACCTGTTCTGGGGAAAACATCCAGGTCTGCCCTCTACCAACTAATCAAATCCTCATAGCGGAATGTAAGGGCCGCCGCCGCTCGTCGGCGGTTCCTCGAACCTGTTCGTTCCACCCTTCGGCCAGTCGTAGAGCCTGCCAATGTTCACCACGATCTGGCCTTCCGGATCCAGTTCGATATGGGCGCGATCCATTGGTCTGGGAGCGGGACCTTCAAAGTTTATGCCCTCGCTGTCGTAGCCGCTGCCGTGACAGGGGCATTTGAACTTGTTCTCGCTTGCCTTCCAATCGGGTGTACAACCGAGATGGGTACAGCGAGCGAAGATGACAAAGAGGCGGTCGGAAGTCTTGGTTACCCAGATGCGATACTGCTGTTGCCATTTGGTATCGACACCAAGTGCATAGTCACTGGGCGAACCGATTCGGAAGGTACTTGAAGGCTCAAAAATCGTTCGCGGCAAAAAGAACCGCAGGAACATCAGGAAGCACGTCGTTAAAAATCCGACCACGGAAGCCCAAACAATGCGCCGCCGCATTTTGTTAACCGGGGGATCGGGGGCGCTTTCAACGACTGCACCGGCAGCTTTAGGGGCGGGTTTTGCCGCTGGTGGCAACGCTTTCGCCGGCGCGGAAGGTCGCGGAGGTGCAGCCGCTCCTGCTACAGGAGGCGTGGCTTTGGATAGGTCTTGGGATAGTTCTTGATTGGCCGGACTATCCACTATGCGTACCTCCGTCGATTGGAATCTGCGACCAGGTCTAAACCCGGCGTCGCAGGTACACTTCTACTTCAATACAGAGCCTGAATTATACAACTCCCCGCAAAGCAGGGATCACTCTCTGCGAAATCGCCCGAACTATTTGCGTAATCATTAAGAGCGCCGCGCCGTTAAGATTCATGATTGGCTCGGTGGCAATATTTATAACCTGTTTTCTGATTTACTGGCAAGCAGTATTTACGTGCTTCCATGACACAACCTTGCCTGCTCACTGTTAGTTGCTCAGGCACGATGAACGACATTGCCAATTGCCGATTTCCGATTCCCGATTGCCAATTTGAAGATAGCTGTCGGCCTTTATCGTTGTGTGGCAAGCAGCAATAGACGCAATCGGCAATTGGCAATCGGCAATAGAGCTGGTATGACTCAACCGTGAAAACCAGAGTCGTCATCTACTCCCGACCGGGTTGCCATCTCTGCGAAGAAGCTAAGGAGGCAATGCGCGCCGCCAGTTGCGAGGGTGAATACACGCTCGACGAAGTGAATAT
>CAZVHN010000070.1:0-4684 GCA_964626895.1 uncultured Chloracidobacterium sp.
GCTCATATACAGTGTGACTTGCAAATGACCGACTACCCATTGCTGGCCGTCATGGCCCATCTTGTCCTAAAATGAATCCATAGTGCAGGGCATTCTTAGTGTTTTCCAAAAGTCTCTTCGCAAATTCTTTCGGTGCGGGCTAACCCAGCTTCCGTACGCATGAGCCCAAGCATTCCCCGGCGCTCGTTTAGGCCGCCATGAGATTAAAACTCAACCCGGCGCCGGTGGGATGGGCGAGTTGTATCCGGCGCTTGATGCGGAGTTGGATCGGACCGTCGCGATCAAGATTTTCCCCGCAGCTTTAGCCTCGGACCAACGGCGATTGCAGCGATTCATCCGCGGAGCGCAAGCAGCTTCGGCTTTGAATCACGCGCACATCGTCACGATCTATGAGATCCGACACACCAGGCATTTCCATTATGTGTTTTTTCAAGGGGAGTGTGCTTTCAACTAATAACGCCAATAACCTAGCCACGAGGCTTAACCACACGAAAGGAACCGACCATGAGCGAACAAGAGAACACGAACATCGTCAAGCAGATTTACGAATGTTTCCTGCGTGGCGGGCGGTCGCAACGCGACCACAGGGAGGAGAGTCAGATGAAAAAACCCATTACCGGCGTTTGTCTTGGACTTCTATTGGCCGCGGCTGGCGTATTCGTCGGGGCTCAGGTTCCGAATCAGGCACACTGGCCGCAGTGGCGCGGGCCTTTCTTTAACGGCATGGCCCGGGGCGATGCCCCAACTTTCTGGAGCAACACCAGCAACATTAAGTGGAAGGCTGACATCCCCGGACGCGGTCATTCGACGCCGGTCATCTGGGGAGACAAGATCTTCCTCACTAGCGCAATCCCCACGGGCAAACCCGCCGCGGCTCCTCCGGCGACGGACGCCGCTCCCCTGGCCCCAAGGCCATCGGGTAATCAGCAGGCAGGCGGCGCGCAACAACGGCGTGGCCGCGGGCCGGGCGGCGATACCGGGCCCCAGGCCGAGCATAGGTTCGAGGTCCTTTGTCTGGATCGCAAGACCGGAAAACTGCTGTGGCAGAGGACCGCAAAGGTCGCGGTGCCCCACGAAGGTTACCATCGCGCCTACGGCAGCTTTGCTTCCAACTCACCGGTTACCGACGGCAAGTATCTTTACGTCTCTTTCGGATCGCGCGGCATCTACTGCTACGACTTTAATGGAAAGTTGATCTGGGAGATGGACCTGGGCGTGCAGATGAAAATGCGTCTGGGGTTCGGCGAAGGAACAGCGCCACTAGTGATTGGCGATCGCCTCATCTTTGTTTTCGATCACGAGGCTGATTCGTTCATCGTCTCTCTCGACAAACGCACCGGCAAAGAATTGTGGCGAGTGCCGAGGGAGGAGCGCAGCTCGTGGAGCACGCCGCTGGCGGTCGAGCACGCGGGCCGCAAACAGGTCGTCGTTACGGGCACCACCAAAGTGCGCAGCTACGATCCCGAAAACGGCAAAGTACTCTGGGAATCCGCCGGCCTGGGAGCCAACGCGATACCCGTCCCCGTCTCTCAGAACGGCGTCGTCTATGTGATGAGCGGATTTCGCGATCCGCGGTTGATGGCGATCAAACTCGGGAAAGAGGGAGACCTCAGCGGATCTGATTCGATTTTGTGGAGTCACACGCGCGGACTGTCCTACACCATGTCGCCGGTTCTCCACGACAACAAACTATACGTAGTGACCGACAACGGAATGATCAGTGCTTTCAACGCCACGACGGGCGAGCCTCACTATGCGCAGACTCGTTTGCCAAAGGCCTACAACCTGAAGGCGTCGCCGGTGGGGGCAAACGGCAAACTGTATTTGGCAACTGAGGACGGGGACGTGGTCGTGCTCAGAATGGGCGAAAAGTTCGAGGTGATTGCGACCAACACGCTCGAGGACCAGATCTTCATCGCGACGCCGGTCATCGCCGCCGACGAGCTGTTCCTGCGCGGACAGAACAAGCTCTTTTGCATCAGTCAGACAAAGTAGCAACGTAAATGACTCTGACGCCCGGCACGAAACTTGGTCGCTATGAAATCCGCTCAAAGATTGGCGAAGGCGGGATGGGCGAGGTCTATCTGGCGGAAGACACGCAACTGCATCGCAAGGTCGCGCTAAAAGTTCTTCCAGCCGAAGTTGCAGCTGAGCAGGACCGAATGCGCCGTTTTGTTCTGGAAGCAAAGTCGGCATCGGCGCTCAATCATCCGAACATCATCACTATTTACGAAATCGGCGAAGCCGATGACGCGAACTTCATCGCTACGGAGTACATCGAGGGTAAGACTCTGAACAAATTGGAGTCGTTGTCGCTCACCGCTGCGCTGGATGTGGCGACTCAAATTGCATCTGCTTTGCAAGCCGCACACAGCGCGGGAATAGTTCACCGCGACATCAAGCCCGACAACGTGATGATCCGTCCGGACGGATTGGTCAAGATTCTCGATTTTGGCATCGCCAAGCTGTCAGGCCCCCCTGCGATAGCGGGCGGGTTGGATTTGTCAGAACCGCCTGCGGCAGCGGGTGGGTTAAGCGTTGACGCTGAAGCGGCCACGGCGGTCAAATCCGGGACGAGCGCCGGAATGATTATCGGCACGTCGAGCTACATGTCGCCCGAACAAGCCCGTGGGAAAGTTGTGGATGCGCGGTCGGATATTTTCAGCTTCGGAGTTGTGCTATATGAAATGCTGGCGGGGAGAAAACCGTTTACCGGTGAGAATGCGATGGATGTCATCGGTTCGATCCTAACAGACGAACCCAGGCCTTTAAGTCAACTTCTTCCCAAAGTTCCGCCTGAGATTGAACGAATAATCAACAAAGCGCTCAGGAAAGACCGTGAAGAACGGTATCAAACGGCGAACGACTTACTGGTTGATTTGAAGAGTCTGCAAAAGCGTCTGGAATTTCAAGCCGAGCTCGAACGCACGTCACCGCCGCATAAAAACGCCGAAGCGCAGACGCAAATTGTCAGAGCGGAACCCACCGCCAAAACCGGACCGCGAAACTCCATTGCCGTGTTGCCGTTTGCGAATATGAGCAACGACACGGAGAACGAATATTTCTGCGACGGTTTGGCCGAAGAACTCTTGAACGCGCTGGCTAAGATCGAAGATTTGAAGGTTGCAGCGCGCACCTCAGCCTTTTCGTTCAAAGGCAAGAATACGAATGTCAGCGAAATCGGACACGCCTTGAGTGTCAAAACGGTTTTGGAAGGCAGCGTCCGAAAATCCGGCAGTCGAGTAAGAATCACGGTTCAGCTTATCAACGCCGCAGACGGTTATCACCTCTGGTCGGAAAGATACGACCGCGAGATGCAGGACATCTTTGACGTGCAGGACGAGATAACCCTGGCAGTTGTTGGTGCGCTTAAGTTGAAACTGTTCGGCAAAGAAAAGGCGCTGGTGACGAAGCGTTACACCGACAACACCGAAGCATACGAGTTATTTCTCAAAGGACGTTATTACTTCAGCAAGCACGCAGGCGGAGGTTGGCAGAAAGCGCTTGAGTATTTCGAGCAAGCGATTGAGAAGGAACCTGAATATGCCCCTGCCTACGCCTGGATATCCATTAGTCTGACCCACGCCTGGTATTTCGGCGTGCTTTCTTCCGATGAGGCTGTCCCGAAATCGAAAGCGGCGGCCAACCGCGCCAGAGAAATAGATAGCGATTTGGCTGAAGCTCACATCGCCTTGGGAAATATTCACTTTTATAACGACTGGGATTGGCAAAAGGCTGAACACGCATACAAGCGGGCCATTGAGGTCAATCCCAATAGTGCTGATGCCGGTATGTGGTATGGCTTGTTCCTAACTTCCAGAGAGCGGTTCGACGAGGCGATCAACGAAGGAAGACGTACGGTTGAACTAGACCCGCTTTCACTGTTTTTGAATCTCAACGTTGGCTGGATATATCTGTTTGCCGACCGCCTGGGTGGCACGCTCGCGCAAGTCCGGCGAATGATTGAGATCGAGCCGAATTTTAACGGGGCCTGCTGGCAGATGGGAATGGTCCATCTGCTCAAAGGAAGGTACGAAGAAGCTCGCGAAGAATACCGAAAAGCAGTGGCTCTGGGCAGTTATCCAACTGTCCTGTCGATCCTGGGTGTTGCTTGCGCCAGGTTGGGAAAACGAGACGAGGCTATTGACGTGCTGAATCAACTGCTGGAAATGAAGCAGCAACAGCCCGTCGCTGCATTCGACATTGCGCGTGTTTATGGCGGACTTGACGAAAACGATAAGACCTTTGAATGGCTGGAAAAAGCTATTGCAGAACGAAACGGCGAATTAGTTTTCCTCAATCTCGAAACAAAGATGGGAACGGGAGATGTGTTTGGAAAAGACATCCGCCGAGACCCGCGCTTCCCGGATATATTGCGACGCATCGGTGTGCCGACAGACGAAAACGCGCCAGACAAATCCGCAAACGAAGCGGACGAACTAATGGGACAGCCGGAATAGGTTTGAAGAAAGATGAATAAAGGACTATCAGCCAACACCACACTGTCGCATTACCGCATCGTCTCCAAGATAGGCGCGGGCGGAATGGGTGAGGTGTATCTGGCGCAGGACACGAAGCTGGATCGCAAAGTCGCGCTGAAGATTCTGCCTGCTGACGTTGCGTCGAATCGCGATCGGATGGGGCGGTTTGTTCGGGAAGCAAAGTCTGCCGCCGCGCTCAACCA
>CAZVHN010000071.1:0-1541 GCA_964626895.1 uncultured Chloracidobacterium sp.
GGGCTGCAAGTTTGCCCGCAAGTTCCTTGTGGCTGGCAAGCATTTCTCTTAGTTTTACGAAGATTCGCATAATGGCAATATTAACCTCCACTGCCCGCTTACTTCGCAGGACACTGGAGAGCATCGCAATCCCCTGTTCAGTGAAGGCGTAGGGATTGGCACGGCGGCCGCCCCAACTTGAGATCACAAATTGTGATTTCAAGTTCCGGTACTCGGCGTCGTCTAACTGAAACATGAAATCCTTCGGAAAACGTTCAATGTTTCGCTTGACCGCCTGCATCAGAACACGTGGTGCGACTTGATAAAGACCGGCAAGATCGTTGCTTAGCATTACCTTCTGAGCGCGAACGATGAAAATCCTACGCTCAATCAATTCTAGAGGCACCGCAAGCTCGTGAGGCCGCTTGGGTGTTTTTCTGGAATTCATATATCTAGAGGAAGACTATCTGGTGTTCAGAAGACGCAAGATTGATCGCGTTATATATCCAATCGGTGACGTAGCGTCCATGACGCGCCAAGAGAGAACTGATATTAATGTGGCGTTCCTGCAAATCCTTCGCCGGATACAGCTGATCGAAACCTCTTTGTAACTGCCGGTGGGCCGTCTCATCGCGGGACATCTGGGCCCGATGAAAACGGGAACGTAGGCCTTCGAGTTGATAGTTGATCTTCCGCCGGCCTGTTTCCAGCGCTTCCGCCAGGGTCGGATCAATTGCCCGCAGTTTTTCTCTCAATCTATCGAGGTCCTGATTCACACTCTCTTCGGTCTCGGTAAAACTCTTCGCCGTATCCGCTCCGAGATGCTCTTCGACAACTCGGGACAAAACACTCTCCGGCCCGGCAAAAAGATCCGCTAGGCCCAGTTCATAACGCTCGAGCACACGACCTGTGTGGCGTTCGACCATCGTCAGACTCGACCGCGGCAGGATAGGTGTAACGGGCCGCTCGAGCACGCGATAGACTTCGGCGGTTTGCGCGAAGTAGGCGACCTCGGCTGCGCCACCCAGGTACGCAATGGTTGGCAGCAGGTAATCCTGGACTACGGCGCGGAGCGTTACGTTGGGACTGAAGCGTTCAGGCTCAGCAGCGGCAAGGTCGGCGAGTTCCTGGGCCGTGTAGGCCGAATCCGAATCCTTCGTCTTGTATTTCCCCTTGTCCGTGCGCGTCAAAGCGTGCCGGGCACCCTCGGCGTCGTGTATGAAAAGCGGAAAAGAGTTTGCGGATGCCAGTACTTGCGCGTGATAGCCGGCTTCCTCCAGCTCACGGCTCCGGGCTTCGAGCTCGTTAGCGATCTCCTGCGCCCGATTGGCCGCACTGGCGTAAAGAGGGGCCGCGAGTCGCTTCATTGTGACATCCATGGGATCCAGGAAGATCAGGCCATGTTGACCTAAAAGCGACGTCATCATGCGGGCGAATGCTTCGCCATAGCCACGACCGGGCTTCCAGGCATCGCGTAATAACGCTTCGAGGTCGGGGGTGAATTCAGAAACGGGAAGCAATTCAACCAGCCGATCGACCACCGGGTTGATGGAGTCGTCCAG
>CAZVHN010000072.1:0-4081 GCA_964626895.1 uncultured Chloracidobacterium sp.
TCACTGTAAACGACACCACGGCGGTTTCCCTGGTGATGAAAGTCGCAGGGCTCAGCGCGGCCGTGACTGTCGACAGTGGCGAAGTTTTGGTAAACACGCAGAGTCAGGAGCTCAGTTACCTGGTGGGTGAACAAGCCATAAGGGAGTTACCACTGAATGGCAGAAACTACACTGACCTTGCTTTGCTCCAGCCGGGCGTGATCGGTTATTCGCATCGCGACGGAGGTTCCGTCGTGGCGCACGGTCTCGGCATGAGCATCAATGGTCAGGACCCGCGATCGAATGTTTACCTGCTTGACGGTACGCCCCAGAACGATTTCACCAATGGCCCTGCAGGCAGCGCCGCCGGCACGGTCCTGGGTGTAGAAACAATCAGAGAGTTTCGCGTCGAAGCGAACTCATACGGCGCTGAGTTTGGGCGCAATGCCGGGGGCCAGATCAACGCCATCAGCAAAGCCGGCACCAACGCCCTTCACGGATCGCTCTACTGGTTTCACCGCAACGACAACTTCGACGCGCGTAACTTTTTTGATGGAGCCGAAAAGCCCGAGTTCAAGCGGAATCAATTTGGCGGCAGTATTGGTGGGCCAATTAAGCAGGACCGGACGTTTTTCTTTTTCGGTTACGAATCGCTGCGCGAAAACCTGGGCCAGACAGTCCGAACTGTGGTGCCCGACTTGAACGCGCGTAACGGGATACTGCCTACCGGGACGGTGGTTGTCAACGCCGCAGTCAGACCGTACCTCGACGAGTTTCCTCTTCCGAACGGCGCCAACCTGGGCGGTGGACTGGCCGAGTACAACTTCGCCTTCGACCGCCAGATCAAGCAGCACTTCACGCAGGGCCGCTTCGATCACAATTGGAGCCAGCGACAACAGTCTTTCGCCCGCTACACATTCGACGACGCGGATCAGCAACTGCCAACCGATTTCCCGCAGTTTCCGCGCGCGTTTCGCTCGCGCAATCAGTTTTTTACCGCCGAGCATCGTTTTATTCAAAGTGCGGCGACGATTCATACGTTTCGTTTCAACTTTGCCCGCACCCGCATTGGTCAGCAGGTGGAGGCCAACACGACGCAAACGCTGGCGCCATTTATTCCCGGCCGTGAGTCTCTTGGTAACATCGACATTGGTGGTGTTCCGCGCTTCGGCCCGCAAACCTCCGTCAGCGTGAGGCTGACGCAGAACGTCTTCGGCGTCGAATACGGCGTGGTGCACACCCGCGGCCGGCATCTCATCAAGGCTGGAGGTGTTGTCGAACGCTATCAGGACAACATGGTGAACCCGACCTTCTCGCTTGGCATCTGGACTTTTGCCAACCTAAGAAACTTCCTGCTCAACACTCCGCAAAGCTTTCTCGGGCTGACGCCTAACGGCGCGCTCGATCGTTACTGGCGCTTCACGCTCTTTGCGGGCTACGTGCAAGACACTTTCCGATTGCATCCACGTCTGACTATTAATGCCGGGTTGCGTTACGAGACGACGACGATGCCGGTGGACCTCTACGGCCGCGATTCGGCCCTGCCGTCTTTGACCGATCGCGCGCCTACCATTGGGCCACTCTACCAGAACCCGACCCGCAAGAATCTTTCGCCGCGGGTGGGTTTCGCCTGGGACCTTTTCGGTGATGGGAAGACGAGCGTGCGGGGCGGCTATGGAGTCTATTTCAATACCAACAACCAGCAGAATCTAATTGTTACGGTGACCAATCCGCCTGCCACGCCGCGCATAGCTATTGGCTTCACGCCTACTTCGCCTTGCCGGCCTGCCTTCCCGGCCGCGCCGCTGTCGTGTGCTTTCGCGAATTCAATCCGCCCCGTGCAGTTTGATCTCGATAACCCTTATGTGAATGTTTACAACCTGAGCGTGCAACACGAGCTGCCCTGGGATACGGTCGCTACGCTTGCCTACGCCGGCTCGCGAGGCATTCACTTGCTACGCAGCAACGACGTGAACACGGCGCTGCCCACGATTCGTCCCGACGGCACGCCTTTCTATCCGGCGGGCGCGCCCCGACGGAACACTGCGTTTTCTACTATTGAACTCAAGAGCAGCGATGGCAATTCATGGTACAACGCGATGATCTTCGAGTTGCGGAAGCGTTGGAACCGCAGCTTCACTGTTCAGTCTGCCTACACCTTCTCGCGAAACATCGACACGACGCAGGCGTCGACCTTCTTCTCGGACGCAACGAACGGGACCACGACGGCCTTTCCTGAGTTTCCCGGACTCAACTACAACAAAGGCCTAGCTGACTATCACGCCAAACATAACCTGGTGGTCAACTTCACCTGGGACATTCCGTTCGCTCGCAAGCTGGACGGCACGGCCAAAACACTGCTCGATGGTTGGCAGTTCGCCAGTATCAGTAATTGGCGGAGCGGCAACCCGTTGACAGTCTTCGTAGCGGCGAACCGCTCGCGATCGCTATGGCAGCCATCACTAGGCCCGGGCATCGGACGCGACCGCGCTTCGATCGCGCCAGGATTCACTTACGAAACGGCAGTCATCGGTCGCCCTGATCAATACTTCAACCCCGCGGCGTTTGTAATTCCAACCGCGGGTACGCTCGGCAACACCGGTCGCGGCGCGTTCATCGGTCCGAACCACCGCAGCTTCGATTTGGCGCTGGTCAAAAACACGAAGATGACTCGGCTGCTCGGTGAGTCAGGCAACCTGCAATTACGTGTGGAGGCGTTCAACCTCTTCAATCGTGCCAACTTCTCGCCACCGACGCTGACTGCCTTCGCCGGTGCGGCGGACAACGAAGCTCCGCTCCCGACCTTTGGCCGCATCCGATCGACGGTCACGTCGTCGAGACAGGTTCAATTGGGACTGCGGATGGCCTTCTAGAACATTGCCAATTGCCGATTGCCGATTGCCAATTGTTCGATCTCAAGCGTTAAAAGTCATAGGGGCAGAGTCTCAAAATTCGAGCACGCTTAGAAACCAATCGGCAATTGGCAATTGGAAATCCGAGAATTGCCAATCGGCAATCAGAAAATCGATTCACGATTCACGATTCACGATTTACGATTCACGATTCACGATTTACGATTTACGATTCACGATTCACGATTCACGAGAAACGAGGTCTCCCAAATGCTTTGGATAATCTTCGCCTTGGGCGCGGCACTGGCGTGGGGTCTGTACGGTCCAGCCCTGCATCGCGGGCAGGTGGCGCTCGGCAACCCCATGCGCGCGCTGCTCTGCGTAGGACTCGCTTACTTCTTAATCGGAGTGTTGGTGCCGGTGGCCAACCTGTCTTATCAGGGCCAGTTGCAAGGCTTCACGACCAAGGGGTCGTTAGCGGCAGTCGCCGGTGGTGCGCTCGGCGCAATCGGTGCCGTATGCATTATTTTCGCCTTCAAGTCAGGCGGCTTGCCAACTTATGTGATGCCGCTCGTCTTCGCGGGCGCGCCCCTCGTCAACGTGCTTTTTTCCATGTGGCTGCATCCGCCCAAGACAGCACCCAATCCCTTGCTCTACGTCGGTTTCGTGTTGGCGGCAGCGGGCGCCGGGATGGTGCTGTATTTCAAACCGCAATCATGAGGTTGTTTCACTACCAGTGTTCGCAAACATACTCCCCAACTGATAAGAGTTTCTGCTGCCCCCCTCCGACAAGGAGGTAAAGAGATAAGGAGATTCCAGAATGAAGACCATTAGCATCAAGACTTTGATGAGTATCGCAGTCATAGCTCTGTTCTTGGCCACCGAGATCGCTGCTCAAGTCGGCGCTGACTGGCCACAATGGCGCGGTCCGAACCGTGACGGGATCTCCAAAGAGACGGGTCTGCTGAAGCAGTGGCCCGAACAGGGACCACCGCTGGTTTGGAAGGCCACGGGTGCGGGAGGTGGATATTCGTCGTTTGCGATTTCTAACGGCCGTCTCTTCACTATGGGACTGAGGGGCAACCGCGAATGCGTGGTCGCATTTAACGTGGCAACCGGAAAAGAAGCGTGGGCCACACCCCACGGCGCTGTGTTCCGAAACGACCGCGGCGATGGTCCGCGTGGAACTCCCACGGTAGACGGTGGAACCCTCTATGCCCTGGGTGGGAGCGGTGACCTCTCAGCTCTTG
>CAZVHN010000073.1:0-2261 GCA_964626895.1 uncultured Chloracidobacterium sp.
CGCCGGTAAACAACATAGTCGCCGTCTCGCACAGGATCGTAGATCGAGTCATTCCACGGCTCGCCGTTGAACTCGAGCTGAAACCACTCATTGTTATCCACCGCTCTCAGGAACTGGTCAGTGACATTGACGGAGATGTTGAAGTTGGTCAGCGAGTGCTGATCGTTCTTGGCATGAATAAAGCGCAGCACATCAGGATGCGTGACTCGTATCATTCCCATGTTAGCGCCGCGACGCACACCACCCTGCTTCACCACGTCAGTCACCTGGTTGACGATATTCATGAAAGAAACCGGGCCAGAGGCGACGCCGCGCGTAGAACCAACCAACGCGCCAGACGGGCGGAGGAATTCATACGTCATGCCGGTACCGCCGCCGGTCTGGTGAATAGTCGCCGCCGCCTTAGCATGATCCATGATGCCGGTAATCGAGTCAGGAACATCAAGCACAAAGCAAGCGGCCAGTTGTCCATTAGCTTTGCCGGCGTTAACCAGACAGGGCGTGTTGGGAACAAACTGACGCGCGAGCATTACCTGACTCATCATCTCGAAGAACTGATCGCGCTTCGCCGGATCTCTTTCGGCAGCCGACACATGACCCACTACTCGGCGAACGATATCTGGCCACTCCTCCAACGGACGCGCTTTGGCGTCCTTCAATGAATATCGTTTGCTGATGACACGCTTAGCATTAAGCCCGAGCGGGTGGCTTCTAGGCCTGGTGCCGGGGATCGAAGGAGACGGGTTTATGTCGGGGGTTTGTTCACCGATGACTGCGCTCATCTTCTCTGCCTTTCTCGCGCGTGGGGACACGCCAGCCATGTAGGATTTCAAAAACACTTCGGCGCAACAATACCGGGACGCCGATCTAAAATGTGGTAGCGGATACTGCGGTTGGCTTTTCTCGAAGCGATAAAACGCTTGCTGAACAGCAACTCTAGCGACCTGCTGCTGCTCCAAATCAACCCGCCTCGTCTTAAGCGGAGCGCAATATACATCTTTGTAACACCCATGTCAATATGTTGTGGTCATCTTTTTTCTCAATGCAATAGAGTGTGTTAATTGAGACTCAACCTTAACAACTAAGTTACTGATACGCCGCCGTTTCAAGCTCTTTTTTCACTCTGGATGAGGGAGGCTGGAGCTCGCGTTTTCGACCTGAGAGAGAGGCAAGGTCACGAGAAAATTGTAGTCCATGTTTGAGGGGATGGTAAGCGGCCGGAGAAGCTTACGGACCTTCATCCCCCAGCGGTTACATGGTCCTCGGACCTGGGCCTACGGAGACACGAAGGCCACACAAATGCCCACTAGGAATCGAGGACGTCCAGGCTATTTTGATGAGGAGCTATTGGAAAGAAGCAGTTCGTAATTGCCGATGTCGCGGTTATGCGTATCAAGTGCAGCGAAGGTGTCTGAGGTTTCTTCAAGCATCTGCTTGGTCATGGCAATCGAATCACTGAGCTGCTCGAAATCGAGCGAGGAAACCCTCTCCGGGGTCGGCAGGGTTACAACCTGATCGTTTACCAATCCAAAGAAGTTTTCGATGGACTGCAACTGGCCTTCTACGAGCTTCACTGACCGCTCGATATCCTTGAAAGCGGCAACCCTTCTCCGGAGGATCTCGACATTTGATTGCTGTATGCGCTTCTCGCGATCATCCCGTGAAGCTTCCACCGATCGCTCAGCCTGCACCAGTTGATTTTGCACTGCCTGACGGTTAATCGATCTGAGATGTTGCTTACGCCGGCGATAGACATCCAACAGATCCACGAAATCTTCCCAACGCTGGTCCAAGCTTTGAATGTTCGAGGGAATCTGTTTTGTGCCGGTGAACTTTTTGTAATTGGAATAGATCTGATTCTTCATCCAACGCAGGTATTCCACGGCTTCGCGCTCGCGCGGATCGAACCCTTTTATCTGGGCCTCGCGCTGCTGCTCTCGTAGCTTATTGAGCCGCTGCTTCTCGCGGCGGTCGACCAGGCGTCGGTAAAGTGATGTGGCTGGCACGGTAACTAGATATGCAGTTTCGACAGCGAGCGCTGCAGCAAGCGGGGTCACATCTTGAACGTAGGCGGCGGCGACGGCAAACCCTGCCATCCCCCAGAAATTAAGGGGTTCCTTAAAAGCCTCTTTCAGATACTTAACATCAAACTTCGGAAACTCGGCCATAGACTTAGAAAGCTAAGAAGGACCATTTTCGGGATCCACCTAAGAGATTTTCAGACTCAGTTATTATGACTGCCGTTATTTACTACGGCGCTT
>CAZVHN010000074.1:0-3873 GCA_964626895.1 uncultured Chloracidobacterium sp.
CCCAACGCAGAGGCGCAGAGGACGCAAAGGTCGCAGAGAAAAACAATGCCAAGGAGGAAATAGGGTGACGACTCTGATCCTAGTTAATGGCGTGATGCTGCATCGGGCGGGGAGGCAAAAGGCAAGACCTGACCCTGGGCATCTGTGACCCTGGGCATCTGACCCTGGGCATCTGGGCGTGGGCGATAAAGTATGGCTTGGTAGAATATACTGGTATTTCGTCTCTAACAAAAACGACTGTCCTGAATTGGGACGCCATCCTAATGAACTGGAGAACGCGGAATTTTATTTGTGGCAGTGGCTATCTTGACGCGCTAAAAGTGAGGCTGTTGGACGTAATCCTTGAGCAAAATCCGAATCCTCTTGGCATGGCTGTTAGAGTTTTCCGGCACCTAAATATTAGGGATGCCAAAAGGGTGACGCCGACAGCCGCCGAATATTTGGCAAACTGCACAAGCCGATATTCTTATGACGAGATTAGAAACAGCGAGATTCGTAGTTACGGCAATTCTGTAATCGAGGCGGCCACTTATAAATTTTTTGAAAGACTGAAAAAAAACGAATCCATGGAAATGCACGCGAGATTTCAGGCAACAAGCGAAAGTCTGAAGAGAGAGGGAATATCGTTGTCTTATCGGCAAAGCGAATGGAACTTTGACGATACTGCTGTTGACGATCGCTAGATTTGAGTCGGACCAGTTCTCACGCACAGTCAGTCACGCACAGCATCACACATGGTCAGGCCTTGCCTTTTGCCCGCTCAAAAAGCAAGACCTGAACATCCCGCTGGAAATTACAAGCAGTTTGTTCAACGCAACTCGTAATCGCGCTGATGCTTGAGCATCGACCAGATCACCCGCACCAATTGCCGTCCAAGCGCGCGGACAGCTTGGTTGTGCGCTTTGCCTCGTGCACGCTTCTTGTCGTAGTAAGCGCGCGGCACGCCTATCGATCCTCTCGGACCGGGGTTTCAAAGCGAAGATAAAACCCCCAACAATCAGTGGCAGGAGCTACATCTATGTCTGGGGAAAGTCCTAACAACGCGCGTTCTCTCACACACTGCACAACCAGGGGACGCAAGATCGCCGACGGGCGTTTTTGTACTAGACAACGTGCCAGTGACTGGTAGTATATACAGTACGATAAGAGTGATGTGACCTAGAATTGACCTCACCGGACGTAGGACTTGCTAACAACGAATATTGATTCGGATCTAGAGCATCTTGCATTGGTGCGTCGTGCCGCATTGGACCAACAACCCATTGCGGGGCTCACGCACCGCTTCTATCGCTACCCAGCTCGCTTTTCCCCGATATTCGCACGCGCGTGCATTGAAGCCTTCTCGGAGCCTGGCCAGGTCGTGCTCGACCCGTATATGGGAGGTGGTACGACGGTGGTCGAGGCTATGACGACTGGGCGGCGCGCAATCGGATCGGACATAAACTCCTTGTCGGTATTTGTGGCACGGGCTAAGACCTCTCCACTCAACCGGACGGAAGTACAAGCAATTCGCCAGTGGGCGACAGAAATTGTCCCCAAGATCCGATGTCGCGACTCTATTTCCGCTAGCGCATTGACCGACTCCCGGGTTCCAAGAAACATGGGAACTCCTATGGCACGATGGCTTAAGAAGACAATATCGTTGTGTTTAGAATCTTCTAATAGTGGTCTCCCGACGGCACGCGCTCGGAAATTTGCTCGTTGCATTTTACTAAACGTGGGCCAATGGGCCTTAAATGGCCGGCGAAGAGTGCCAAGCGCGGCTGAGTTTCGTGAGCGTGTCGTCGTTACGGCAGTCGACATGCTTTCTGGGGCAACTGGTTTGTCCAACGCACTAAAGGGGGCGGAAACGATATTTCATCGCCCACTATTGCGGCGGACGGACGCTGAGGACATTGACCGCGACCCCCAAATACAGGCCGCCGGTCCAATTGACCTTGTTGTCACTTCACCGCCTTACCCAGGAATACACATGCTCTATCACCGCTGGCAGGTCGACGGTCGCAAGGAAACGGATGCACCATATTGGATTGCGTCGTGCAGCGACGGATCTGGGGCTGCCTATTACAATTTTGCTAGCCGCCAACTCAAGACTGAGGATCGATACTTCGAAAAGGCTCAGCGTAGCTTTCGATCAGTTCGGCAAGTAATGCGGCAGGGCGCTGTATTAGCCCAGATGGTGTCTTTCTCTGATCCTCAACGACAGCTTCGGCGCTACCTGGCCGCGATGCAGGAGGCAGGGTTTGAGGAGATGCGCAAACGAGGCGAACGTCGCACTTGGCGCGTGGTTCCAAGCCGCCGCTGGCACGCCAATTTCAAAGGTGATCTGGCCTCCGCTAAGGAAGTTGTCCTTCTACATATTGCAGCCTAATTGCTATCTCAGTGAGCTAAGCCCTTGGGTTTGGCAGAGGCCTGACCAAGATTTGGCCGTTCAACTACTTCGGTTTTGGCAACTTCTTCGGCAGCGAAAGGCAGAGAGGCACGATAACTCGGGCGATCCCCACTGTCGCCTCCTGAATCCTGTGTCGGCACCCGGCCTCGTCGGTCTTCCACTCCTCCGTCTTCTTTCTGGCATCGAGTAGACCCATCGCGGCGAGAGCCAGGCCATACTTAAAGACAAAGGCGACGGCCAGCTCTTCCTCTTTAGGACGCAACTTCTTTGCGTCCACCAACAGCTGCGAGGTTGTATTCAAGACGAGTTGTAGCCTCTCGGTGTTCGGGATCCTTTCGATTGTTAGTGGTAGCTCGTCTGGACCCATGTCCTTCTCAATAATATCGGGCCGACTGGGACCCACCTTGACTTTGGGTTCCTTCGGTGCTGGCGGTGTTTTTTCCTTCGGCTCGACTGGCTCCTTCTCAGGCCTTACCGCCACATTGAGTGCAAGTGTGAAGGGGCCACTTCCTTGCTTATCAGTTATCAGTACGCCCGTGGACAGGTTCGTTCCCACGAGCAACTGTTTGTCCAATGAAATTGTAAAAGTCAGCCGGCCGTTAAAAAGATGGAAAGTCGGTTCAAAATCACCATTGAACTCGCAAGTTCCGCGGTACTTGTGCCTCGTGAAGTAATTGTTCTTCACGTCCGTCAAGAAGGATACTCGCCCCACTTCACCGCGGGGGATTTGGACGTCGACCTTAGTGGACTTGTCGCGACGGTATATGAACGTCGGAAAATCCAGCCCTTGAAATGGTTGTGGTTCGCCTTCTATTCTCCCACCAGTTCCGTCTGTCGATGTCTTGGCCGCGACCTTTCCGCTGATCATGCTTCCGAAGAGATCGGCAAGGGTCGGGTCGGTGGTGAGTAGGTCTTCGAGCGCGCTGATCCCTTCCTCATCATCAACAGCGTTCTTGATCTTATCCTCGTAACGCTTTCGGTTGAGCAGATCCAGCCCTTCATGATCATGTAGTTCCTTCTGGAGCTTTCTAAATAGCTCGGTAAGAAGCGGGTCTTCTCGAAATGTCTCCCTGTTGCTCATGAACAGCGCGTTCCGTGAATCCTGACCCAGGTCGGTACAGTCGAGAGTGACAAGCATGCTGCCTGCGATGTGCTCCTTGTCGACTGCCTTTGTCCGAAAGAATTGGGCGTCGCGTTTCGCGTGTGACTGACCATTGATCAGTGCGCGGAGTCCTGTCTGTGGCTGATTCTCGTCATCATCCGTGTCCTTCGTAGCCTTGAAGACCCTGACCGCGGCAGGAACTGTCTCCCCGGTTTCCAATTTTATGGAGATGCTCGCACCGTCCTCGAAACCATCTTCGAGCTTGTCCTTACTCCATGCGCCCAGCCGATCCCACACGGTGACACCCATGACGTTTGCCTTATACGCTTCGCGGCATTCAATTACGCGGAGCGGTAGTGCGGGCTGCAGCAAGTACTCT
>CAZVHN010000075.1:0-2031 GCA_964626895.1 uncultured Chloracidobacterium sp.
GCGCTGTAACCGTCCAGTTGGGCCAGTTTGGCGGTCCCTTTCAGGGTTACTCCCTCGAGCATCCTGCGCAGAGCGCGCGCTGTTTCTGGAGTGACCACGCGCCGCTGATCCGGATTTGAACGATATACGCTCGTTCCTGAGGATGTTCGAATTTCGCGAACCAGATGAGGAGCCACACGCACACCGTCGTTTGCCAGAACGCCGAACGCCGCAGCCATCTGAAGCGGAGTTACGCCAATCTCCTGACCGATAGAAATGGATCCAATCGACGATGCCTGCCAGCGCTTCACCGGCCGCAGCAAACCCGGTGTCTCGCCCGGTAGCTCAATACCGGTGCGCGAACCAAAGCCAAAACGAGTGATGAATTCATGCATGGTAGCGTCGCCCACACGCAGTCCAAGTTTGATGGCCGCTACATTGCTCGACTTTGCAAGTGCATCGGCGATCGTCAAAGTGCCAAAGGCCCTATGATCGCGAATGGTTCTCCCGGCAATGGTAATTGCACCCATTTGACAGTCGATGCGATCCTCGGGCTTGACCAGACCCTTTTCGATGGCCGCAGAAAAGGAAACGATTTTGAATGTGGATCCCGGCTCGTAGATATTTTGCAGTGCCCAGTTGGATCGCGCTTCTGGCCAGACAGCTCCGACGTCGTTAGGGTCGAAAGTAGGTGCATTGGCAAGCGCCAGGATTTCTCCCGAATGGGGATCGAGAACAATCGCGGTCCCGGACTTTGCGCGGCTTTTCTTAACTGCGGCCAGAAGTGCCTGTTCGGCCCGATACTGAACCGATTGATCAATCGTGAGCACAATCGTCTGCCCGGGTTTTGAGGGAAGTTCGAAACTCTCGTAGGCATTCCCACTTGAATCCTTTTCGACGAAGAGTTTTCCAGCTTCACCGCTAATCTTCTCGTTATAGACTTGTTCCACTCCACCCAGTCCGGCGCCATCAAGCCCGACAAAGCCCAGCACGTGTGCCGCCAGTGAACCGTTTGGATAGAAACGCTTCGGCTCCGCCCGGAAGTGAACACCAGGCAAGCCCAAGCCCCGGATCTTTTCTGCTTGATCGGCAGACAACCGCCGGGCCAACCATAGAAATCTGCGACCACCATCCTTCGCCTGCGCAAGCTGGCCGGCCAAACTCTTTTCGTCTAGCTTGAGTACCAAGGCCACTCGGGTCGCAACACAAGCTATGTCTCCGGGAGTTTTCAGTTCTGCTGGATCGACGAAGATGGATGCGGTTTGAATGCTTCGTGCAAGCTCACGATCGTGGCGGTCGAGAAGTTGTCCACGTTCGGGGGGCGTCTCCAGGGCAAATTGCTGCTGCCGTTGCGCGCGCCCGACCAGTCTGTCGTGGTCGGAAATCTGCAGGTAGACCAGACGGACACTAATCGCCAGCATCCAACAGACAATAAACGCCGCGACAAAAAGCGCGCGGCGTATCGAAGCGTCAGGTCGAGTTTTCGAATCAGCGGAAAGGCGTGCCAACATTGCCGACATGGATCCCTTCTGACAATACCGTTAGGGAACACAGCACCAACTTTGATCGACACCGCTCAGGGTGGCGCAGTTTCAAGCAACTGCTAACGATTGAACGAAGCGGCAGGATTAATAAGGGCCGTGGTTAGGGGAAGCCGTCTCTGTTCGTTCGCCCTCTGAGTTCCAACCTGTCCGGCCTTCAGCGGCTTCAGGCCTAGTTGACGTGCCGCAGAGTCCAACCGAGCCGGGGCTGATGCTTGTTCCTTCTCGAGCAGTAATCGCTGTTGCTCCGCCAGTAGCTGTTGCCGTTCATTGCGCAGACTCTCGCTCTCGTACCCGAATTGAACCGCCGCGAAATGCTGCCGCGCCGCGAATACAAAACCAACCGCCAACACGAGGCCGCCACAAAGCAACATTACCAGACGGGAGAGCGCGCGAAAGTCACGTTCGCGACGGACACGAGTGTTTCGCTGTTTTGAAGGAAGTCTTTGCATTCGTAGGCTCCAGCTTTCCGGGGCGGCTAGGCATTATCAAACGAGTGTGAGAACTCCTG
>CAZVHN010000076.1:0-2639 GCA_964626895.1 uncultured Chloracidobacterium sp.
CCACTTCTGATACCACACGGCCTTGAGTGCGCGCGTCGACACTTCGGTCAGCAGAGCCAGAATGTGCGGCCCGCCGAACGTGGCGAACCCTACCTGGCTAATCGAACCGGGGACGCCTACAGGCAAGGGCTGTCCCGAACCCCCCTCAGGCGTCTGCCCGTAAGGGTTGCCAACGTTCCGTCTACTGGCTGGCGGTGGTGTTTTAACGACGGACCCTCAGGCGTCTGCCCGTAAGGGTTGCCAACGTTCCACGGGAAGCCGCCGCCGAGCAGAATCAGGCAAGCAACAAGGTATGCCTGATTGAGCGCGTCAATGTGGACGTACTGGCTCAGGTCACGACCGTTGCGGCAAAAGACCAGCGGGCCGGGCGTCTGTGTAGCCGTCGGCCGGCATCCGTTCTGCACGTCCAGCCAGGACTGGAAAGTGGTCATGAAGTTAACGGCAGTCGTTGTTTGGATACGCTGATCGACGCGCTGCGCCCCGAACCCGGCAGGCTTCAACAGGAACTGAGAGATATAGGGGCCTGTTGTGCATCCGGGGAAGTTATCGCGGAACAGAGTCTGCGGCGTCACCTGGCCGCCGATTTTCGGCCCGCGAAAATCCGAAAATGTTGACAGGTTTGTTGCCGCCGACTGGGCCAGGGAGTTGGTGGCATAGCTCGTGAATCTCACGTCGCGCAGCAGCGCCATCCAGTAGACTTCAGCCATTTCACCGGCTTCTTCGGGGCTGGCAAAAGCAGGGGCCGCCGGCATCGTGAGCAGGGCAGCCAAAATGTCCGTTGGTCACCAGGGCTTCAAAGGCGGCAAAGTTCCCGTCCCGCGCATGGCCGCTTACTTCGACGGTTACGGTTGGCAGCACATGTTTAGCCGACAAATGACACCTACCGGAGCCTTGCACGCAAAGCGTGCCGGTGGTATTCATCGACTGCATGTCGGTGCTTCTCTTTTTTGTTGATGGTCTAGGCATCGGTTCGCGTGGGATTTCTAATCCTTTTGACGGACTCCAAGACGCGGCGCCGCTGGCAGTGTTCAAGAATGAAGCGCCGGTCACGCTCGGTGGAGTTCTCGCGCCTACCGACGCGTGCCTCGGGATTGAAGGCCGGCCTCAGAGCGCATCCGGCCAAACTACTATTCTCACCGGCGTTAACGCCCCGGCGCTGCTCGGTTATCACAAACAGGGTTTCCCAAACAAAGCTTTGTTAAGAATCATCCGTGACCATTCTCTCTTCTTGCAACTCAAGCACGCCGGCGTTGCCCCAATCACTTTCGCCAACGCTTACACCAAGCGCTTTTTCGAAGACCGGCCCCGCTGGGTCTCCGCGACGACGGCGGCCGTGGGGGCGGCGGGGCTACCATTCCGCACCATAGATGATTTGCGAAACGGTCGGGCCGTCTACCAGGATTTCACGAACAGGTTGCTCGTTGAGCGTGGCGAAGACGTCAGCCTGCGAACGGCAAACGAAGCCGCGGAGGTGCTCGCCGCCATCGCGGGCGAAAGCCGTTTCACACTCTATGAGTATTTCATTACCGACAAGATCGGACACGCCCAGGACCTGGAGGCGGCCAGAGCTGTTTTGCAAAACCTGGCCCTGCTCATCCGGCAATTGCTGGCCCGTGTTGATTTGGCGCGCACATCCGTTATACTCACCAGCGACCACGGAAACATCGAAGACTTATCCTTGCGCAACCACACGCTGAATGAAGTGCCTACCATAGTCTGGGGCGCGCACCGTGACAGCATCGCCAGTCGAATAAAGAGTCTCGCCGATATCACACCCGCAATCGTCGAGAGTTTGACGGAGAAAGCGACAGCCTCAGGATGACTTCCCCCCCTGCTCCGCCAGTTGAGTCACACGCCGCAGCTAAGCTTAAAAACAATCCCCGCGAGATTTTCGGTTGGAAGATGTACGACTGGGCCAACTCCGCCTTTTCTACAGTGATCGTAGGAGCGCTTTATGGACCCTACCTGACGGAAATAGCTCAACGCGTGGTGGGCGAGAACGGCGTGGTAGCCGAACTAGGACCGCTGGGTGCGATAACGGCGAAGTCCTTTTTCCCAACCTGCATTTCTATTGCTGTCCTTCTGCAGGTTTTTCTATTGCCCATCCTGGGCTCAGTCGCGGACTACTCAAATCTCAAGAAGAAAATGATGGCCGTCTTCTGTTACATCGCTGTCACGGCCACCTGCCTGATGTTTTTCGTTACCGAGCAAGTCTACTGGCTGGGCGGCCTGCTGTTCATAATTGCCAACCTCGGTTTTGGGGCGGCGGTGGTTTTTTACAACAGCTTTCTGAACGACATCACGACCGAGGATCAGCGCGACAAAGTGTCGAGCCGGGGATTCGCGTATGGTTATCTCGGCGGCGGCATCTTGTTGGGTTTGAGTTTTCTGCTGGTCAATAACGCGAAGCGGTTTGGGTTGGACACCCTCCTGGCAGTGCGTCTCTCACTACTGGCGGCGGGGATCTGGTGGGGTGGTTTTGCTCTCGTCTCCTTCGCAAGGCTGAAATCGCGGGCCCCGGAAAAGTCGCTGCCGCCCGGAAAGTCTTATTTGACGGTCGGTTTCGCTGAACTGGGCCGCACGTTCAGAGAATTGGCACGACTGCGCCACACTCTGCGGTATCTCATCGGCTATCTCTT
>CAZVHN010000077.1:0-2575 GCA_964626895.1 uncultured Chloracidobacterium sp.
GCGGCGTTCTTGTCGCGGAATAGCGCCCTGAGGCCGTCAAGCTTCTTCTGGCCGGCTTGAGTCGCGCCTCGCTTGCATTACTCGGGCTTTTGCGGGCCGTTCCTGATCTGGTCTGGGCCTTGTTGTTTGTCGTGGCAGTAGGACTAGGTTCGCTTGCAGGCACGCTCGCTTTGGCGGTCAGTTATGCAGGTGTATTGGGACGGGTCTACGCAGATGTTTTTGAGGATGTAGACCAGCATGCTCTTGAAGCAATCCATGCAACTGGCGCAACTCGAACGCAGGTGTTTCTATTCGCGGTTTGGCCTCAGGCGGCGGCGAGTATTACCGCCTACACACTGTACTCCTTCGAATGCTGCGTTCGGGCCGCTTCCGTGTTGGGTTTCATAGGAGCGGGCGGTATCGGATATGAAATCAACATCTCGATGCGCATGTTTGAATACGGACAGGTCTTGACGCTTGTCGCAATGCTCGTGGGGCTGGTGGGTGCAACCGATGCGGCCAGCCGTTTCATACGCCGACGGTTGCACGCTAATGCCCCGGCTGGCTCACTTGCCCACCAAAGAGTTGATGACGAAGAGAACTCGCGACCGCGCCGTATTTTTACATCGCAAGTAAAGAGACGCGTGGCACCGGTGGTTCTTGTTATCGTAATTGCAGCCAGCTTTTACTTTGTCGGATTCTTGGACCTGGTCTCTGCCGATTCCGGAGTGCTCACGCGTTCAGCGCGGTTCGTCGCAAAGATGTTCCCCCCCGAGCTTGATCCAGTTTTCTTGCGTTCGCTGATGGTACCGTTAGTTCAGACGATCGGGATCTCGGTAATGGGCACCTTGATCGGCGTTTTTATTGGCGCAGCTCTGGCCTTACCAGCCACGTCGACGGTGGTACCTGGTGAAGACGACGGGAGCCGTAGAGGCTTCTTTCTTGAACGGTCGGCAAAGAGAGTTGTCTATTATTCGACACGTCTTGTGCTAAACATTCTGCGGTCCATACCCGAACTCATCTGGGTCCTTGTATGTGTACTGGCCGTAGGTCTTGGGCCATTTGCGGGTACACTTGCGATCGGCCTCCATACCGGAGGGGTGCTAGGCAAGCTTTATGCGGAGACACTTGAGGAGGTTCCAGCACGGCCCATCGAAGCCTTGCGCGCAGCAGGCGCGCGGCCGCTGCAGATACTGCTCTGGGGCGTTTGGCCGCAGGCCAGGGCCATGCTTGTGAGCTATACCGTCTTGCGCTGGGACTTCAATTTGCGGGTTGCGACAGTGCTCGGCCTGGTTGGCGGCGGCGGGTTGGGCCAATCGATCTACAACAACGCACAATTAGGATTTTACCCGAGCGTGTTAACCCTGATCGCGATCATCTATATCCTGGTTCTTGTGACGAACTGGCTCGGCGACAAGTTGCGTCCTCAACGCGTTGCTCTGTGAGGACGTTTGAGGAGTTTGACATGGAAACCGGCAGCTAGGGATCAAAGCTTGAAAATTCGCGTAGCCAAGTTGCCAATGAGTAAAGTCGCCCGAGCCATCGAGGTGAGCGAGACTCGTGGCTTCATGAAGGCGGTGGTAGACGCCGAAACAAAACAGATACTAGGCAGCGCTGTCCTCGGCGTTGAAGGCGGCGAGTTGATGGCCATGTTTGAGATTGCGATGATGGGACAACTGCGCTACACGACCTTGAAGGAGGCCATCTTTGCGCATCCGACGCTTGCCGAATCACTCAACAATCTTTTTATGGCGATGGACCGGTAGGCCCGCTGGCGATGTTTGTGGGCGGACCGCTTCGGATTACCAATACTCATTCGGAGGCTGAAATGATGGCCAAATGGACATTCGAACCCGGGCACACGGCGGCGGAATTTCGCGCGCGCCACATGATGGTTAGTTACGTCCGCGGGCACTTTAAGAACGTGCATGGCTTGCTCGTGTTCGATCCCGCTAACCCGCAAGATTCTGAAGTGGAAGCCACCATCGATGCTCGCGGCATCTGGACAGGCGAACCCGACCGTGACGCTCATTTGCGCAGCGCTGACTTTCTTGATGTAGATAACCATCCTGAAATCACTTTCAGAGGCGATCAAGTCGAAGTACTCGGCGATCACGACTACAACGTGACCGGCGAACTGACCATCCGTGGCGTCACTCGTCCAGCGACATTGAGAGTTAGCTACCTCGGTCAGTGGCAAACGTCCTGGTGGGAGGACGGAGTGGACAAAGGGCCAAAAGCTCGCGCAGGTTTTGTTGCCGAAACCGCAATTAATCGCCACGACTTTGGCGTCAGTTGGAACGACACAATGGATCGAGGTGGAATTGTGGTCGGCAATGTCGTGCACATCAGCATCGATGTCGAGGCAGTTCTGGATGCCTGATTAATGAGTTGTTGGTGGAAACCCGAATGGCCAGGGCACAGCGTAGCATGTCTACAGTTCAACTCCTGGATGCCTTACAGGAAACTCGCGCGCGCACGCTTGAGCTTTTCTCGGACCTTAACGATGAGCAATTGATGGGTCCGCGCTTGCAGATAGTGAATCCGCTCCGCTGGGAGATTGGCCATGTCGCATGGTTTCAGGAGTTCTGGGTGT
>CAZVHN010000078.1:0-5672 GCA_964626895.1 uncultured Chloracidobacterium sp.
AGGGATGGAATCGAAAGGCCACTGGGTACGACGGTCGCGCAATTGCTCTTTCAGGTGAACGTCGGCGGGCAATTAACGGCACTCAGCATTCCTTACGATCCGGTGCAGCATCGCTTCATGCGTTTCCGGCATGACGCGCCCACAAACGCGATCGTGTTTGAAACGAGTGCGAACAATATTGACTTTACCGAACGGCACCGCGTCACGCTGCAAAGAAGTGTCGGGGCGCTGACGGCTGAACTCAGTGCCGGTACCTCCAACCCAACTAATCCCGGCCCGGCGATCTTCGATAACTTTGGTTTGGTAACCAGCACATTCCAGTTCAGCTCAGCGAGCTACACGGTCAGTGAAGGCGGCGGCTCCATTCTGATAACCGTGACGCGCGCCGGCAGCACCACTGCTGCTGCTGCCGCGGTTGATTATGCGACCGCGGATGGCACGGCCCTGCAAACCACTAAGTATATTATCGCTGCCGGCCGGCTGACGTTCGCGCCGGGCGAGCCGAGTAAGACTTTCCGCGTGCTGATAGTTGACAATGTACAGGCGGAAGGTAATCAGAATCTGAATCTGTTGCTGCAGGAGCCGGCGGCATCCGGTCTGAGCACTCCTGGGCGGGCAGTGCTCACCATTATGGACAACGACACAACGGTGCCCACGAGCAACCCGCTGGACGCGCCGCAGTTTTATGTGCAGCAGCATTACTACGACTTTCTCAACCGCGAACCGGATCCGTCTGGTCTGGCTTTCTGGATTGATCAGATCACGAGCTGTGGCACCGATGCGCAGTGCATTGAGGTTAGGCGCATCAATGTCTCCGCCGCCTATTTCCTTTCCATTGAATACCAGGACACCGGCTTCCTTGTGCATCGTTTTTACAATCTGGCGTTGAATAGACCGAATGGCTTGCCGCGCTATTTGGAGTTTCTCCGCGACACCCAGGCAATCGGAAATGGTGTGGTGGTAGGAGCACCCGGATGGGAAGCGTTGTTGGAAGCGAACAAGGTAGCTTACGCGAATGAGTTCTCAGCTCGGGCCCAATTTACGACGCTTTATCCTCTGACACAGACGCCGGCGCAGCATGTCGACGCGCTGTATGCGCATGCCGGGATCACGCCGAGCGCCACCGAGCGTCAGGCAGCGATAGATGAATTCAGCAATCCGACTGCGGCGCGCGGGCGAGTGTTGCGTCGGGTGGCTGAGAACCAGATGCTGCGCACGCGTGAGTTCAACCGGGCGTTTGTACTGGCGCAGTATTTCGGGTATCTCCGCCGCAATCCGGATGATGCGCCAGACAATAACCTGGACGGTTACAACTTCTGGTTAAATAAACTCAACGAGTTCAACGGCAACTTCGTTAACGCCGAAATGGTCAAGGCATTTATCACATCCGGTGAGTACAGACACAGGTTCGGGCTGTGAGATCCTACCAGGCGCGATTTTGGGACTGTGAGCCACGCCGAATACGTCTTACCTGTTCATAACTCAACTTGAACCCCTTAAGGAACGCCCGAATAGCTGGCTGGAGGACTTTGGACTTAAACCCGGGGGCTCCTGGCGGCTGGGCGATCACTTTTCCCCTCTGCTAAGTTCAACGATTCTTTAAGTTAGTTGAGATGACCTCACCTGACCAGCCTTCTGGGGCACCCTCCGCTGGACGCTCCCATCCTGGTATGCTAGCCTCATTCCGCTTGTATTAGCCTTCACTGGTTTCTTTCAGCGCCTGCATCAAGGATGCAAGCCCCCAACTCCGGCTGACGTCTTTTGAGACTCCTAGAGCCGGAGGTCGAGTAATAGGAAAGAACGGACTCGCGCGGCGCGCTGAAAGGTAGGCAATTAACTTCGGTAGGAGACCCGACTAAAATGAAATCCCTCTTTGGCGGGAGCGCCATTGCAGCCGCTGCGCTTCTTTCAGCCCTTCTGCTTCTTGCGGCCAGACCGTCGGTAGCAGAAACCGCGGTTTTTCAATCCCAACAAACAATTCAAGAACCTTCTAAGACCCAAACGCAGGATCCGGTGGTTACATCTTTGCCGGGTGATTCATTGGGCAAGGCTGTGCCCGAAACGCCCGGAGGCAAGATAGCAGAACCCCCTAAAGCAGCAGGAATTCCGGTTTCGCTGCCAGCGTCGTATGTAGCGACTGCATACAGCCTCAGGGGCCGAACCGCCAGTGGCAAGCTCGTCAGCCAGGGTATTATTGCTGCCGACCCGAAGTTCTTGCCGTTAGGGTCGCGAGTTCATGTGCAAGCCGGCGCCTGGAGCGGCGAGTATCTCGTAGCTGACACCGGAGGCGCCATCAAGGGTCGTAAAATCGACATTTGGACGCCGAGCACCCGCGAGGCAATGAGATTTGGTCGCCGGACAGTGAAACTTACAGTCCTGAGCTATGGCGGGAGACGCGCCACAGCAAAGAGGCGAGTTCAAACCTAATTCCGGGGACAGATTGTATATTCGAGGCAAGGGAGTAGATCCTTTGCCCTTTTTTTTTGCACCACTCAGTCTGTCACGTCCTGCAATTCCCTGCTCGAGGCTTATGTTAAGATGGCCGGACCCAGTTCCAAGTCGATCTCCGCGAGGGTTAGTCTAAATGCAGGTGTCGCAGCGTCCGGCGTCCGCGGACAGCAATCCCCAGCAGATTCCGGTTCCCGAGCCATTGGTCCAGGTAACTCGTGGCGCGATTACTGAATCCCGTCATCGAGGTCACGTTGTCGCGGTCGAACCAGGCGGCAAGATAGTTGCCCTCCTCGGCGCCGCTGAAACGGTCACGTTCCTGCGCTCCTCCGCTAAGCCCCATCAGGCAATACCCCTCATTGCCTCGGGCGCCGCGGATCGGTTTGGCTTCAGCGAAAAAGAGATTGCGCTGGCCTGCGGCTCACACAGCGGCGAACCGATTCACACCGAAGTTGCTGCCTCGATGCTGAGGAAGATCGGGCTCGGCCCCGAAGACTTGAAGTGTGGCACACATGAGCCCTTCAGCCCGGAAGTCGCCCGCGAGTTACGCGAGCAAGGCGAGAAGCCGCACGTACTGCAAAATAACTGCTCCGGCAAACATGCCGGCATGCTCGCTCTTGCGTTGCACCTGGGCGCACCCACTGAGAGTTACGACCAACCGGGCAATCCAGTGCAACTGGCGATAGGCCACACAATCTCGCAATTTTCCGGAATCCTGATCGAAGACATTGCGGTGGGTATCGATGGTTGCGGCGTTCCGGTCTTTGGAGTGACGGTTAAGGCGATGGCATTGATGTACGCACGTCTGGTGGCGCCACCTGCGGAGTTTAACGAAAGCACCCGGGAGGCCTGTAAGAGGATTGTTGCGGCAATGACCAGGTATCCCGAATTGATTGGTGGAACGACCGATCGCTTGGACACGGAAATGATGCGGGCTACCAAAGGGAGTCTGATATCCAAGGTGGGGGCGGAGGGCGTTTATACAGCAGGCGTTCTACCGTGCGAACAATGGCCCAGGGGTTTAGGACTTGCTCTAAAGATTGAAGATGGCGATGACCACCGCGCCCGGCCGACTGTTGTGATTGAGTCGCTCAATCAACTGGGTGTGCTCAATGATGAATCGCTCGAAGCAGTTTCGCGCTACGCATTTTTCCCTGTACGAAATCGCAGCGGAGAAATAGTCGGCGAAGTGCGCGCATCGTTTAAACTAAATCGTGAAGTATAGGAATACCGGTGTCAGCTCCAAGCCCCAACGGAAAAGAAAATCCGCCGCCTCAGCCACCGCTCCTGCGCGATGCTCAAGGTCGCATTGACGTTGATTCTGTTCCCGATGTAATCCAATGGTTCCTCGATTACGACAGCCGCGTGGCCATAATCAAACATCCTCGAGTCGAGGAAGTGTTTCAGTGGAAGCAGGAACAGAGCCGCCAGACCAGCGAAGAGATCTTTGTTTTCAATAGAGCTGAAGATCGTCTGGCGATTGGAATCATCCAGGCTCTTGCCGAAAATGCCACCGAACGCGAGCTCCATTCGTGGATTGGCCAGCTTCTAAACGCGCTCGACACCGCGGCAAAGGCTAACGAATCAGTCTCTGAGGCTTACAGCCTTGACCTCGCCGGCACGACGTCTATTGTTAGCGAAGCAGCGAAGATTCCCCCCCAGCGCGGACGAAACGACTTTCTGGTCAACTGCTGGGTGGAGACTCTGTGCACGGCCGAAGCACGCGTGCTCGGCTGGCTTTACAAAGAATTCTATAGGCGTCCATACGCGCCCTAATACGCGTTATGCGCTTGCGAGTTTTGCATTATTAAGGGGAGGGTGATTGAACATCAAGGCTTACCTCGAACGCATCAATTACTATGGCTCGCTGGCTCCCACTGCCGAGACGTTGCGCAACTTGCAACTCGCGCACCTATTGGCTGTGCCTTTTGAGAACCTGAGTATTCACGCCAAGCAGCCGATTGTTCTTGAGGACGGGGCCTTATTTACCAAAATTGTCGAGGGCCGGCGCGGCGGTTTCTGCTATGAAGCCAACGGGCTCTTCGCCGCGTTATTGCGTGCTCTGGGGTTCGACGTTGTCATGCTCTCGGCCCGGGTCGCTAACGCGGAAGGTGGCTTCGGCCCGGACTTCGACCACATGACGCTAATGGTTCGGTTAGACCAGCGCTGGCTGGTGGACGTGGGCTTCGGTGATTTATTCCGGGAGCCGCTGGTGCTTGATGAACGGGATGAACAGGTGCAGGGCAGACGCTCCTATCGCATCCTCCCCGACGGTACCCACTTGATCCTGATGCAGCGCGATGACGGTGATGAATGGACGGCTCAGTATCGCTTTACCCTACAGCCCCACGTGTACGCTGATTATGCCGAGATGTGCCGCTTCCACCAGACTTCTCCGCAATCTCATTTCACGCAGCGCCGCATCTGCTCGCGGGCAACTGAGGGAGGGAGAGTAACACTCAGCGAGATGCGGTTCATTACGACTACAAGAAACGGCGAACTGCAGGAGCGAGTTGTAGCGGGCGAAGAGGAGTATGCGGCGATACTGCGAGAGCATTTCGATATCTGTATCAGAGGTGATGGGCATAGAGTAGTGTCAAAACTCAGAACTGAATAGAGCTGCTCCCGGAATATGCCACTCAATACAGAACCAGGAGCGATAGCGACTGCACACAACCTGGGGGTCGATTCCATGACTGATCAGCGCAGCAACTTAAATTTCTTGCGATTGGCCGCATTCTCTTCACTAAGGACGTGCGAATGTTGGAGGCGGTCGCCACCGCTTCCGATTCTGTATACAGTGCCACGCGAATGGCGTTATAGCGGCCCCATCTGAGGTTTTGAAACAGCCACATCTTAAGTCGTAATGTCGCTCAGGAGCGCGGAAACAGTCCAATCTGCAGACTTCTCATCCATAATGAATGACCAACTACGCGCGCTCTTTCCGATTACGGAGCGCGCAATTTATTTGAACCATGCAGCGGTTTCACCCTTACCGATCCCGACCATCGAGGCCGTACAGTCACAACTGCGAGACGTGGCTGAAAATGGTTCATTGAATTACGGAAGCTGGATGGCAGTGAAAGAGCAAGCGCGGAAACTGGCTGCCGAAATGATTGGAGCACGAGCTGAGCAGATCGCTTTCATGCGCAATACGTCCGACGGGCTGTCCACAGTTGCGAATGGCCTAACATGGTCCCCTGGCGATAACCTGGTGACGTTTG
>CAZVHN010000079.1:0-2361 GCA_964626895.1 uncultured Chloracidobacterium sp.
TACCCGAGCCAATGCCGCAGGGTTCTTATCGCAAACGGCCACGACTTTGCAGTCTTGGTGCCCCAAGAAGTTACGGACAATGTTCGGGCCCCAGTAACCGTAACCGATGACTCCGAGATTAATCATGACTTCACTCCGTAAAAATGTTACGCCCATTGATAAACTTCGCTTTTACCTCGAATCAACAGCACGGACACCGAAACGATTGCACCTTAATTGAGCCTAGCCGACGGCAAAAGTCTTTTCGCCTAACTCAATTCCTTCGCACTCGTCCTGTAGGCAGACTCGAATCTGAAGGCGGCGGCTCTCCTCAATGCTCAACTCCGACTGTAGGACTTCTGCAAGCCGTTTCTGAAGATGGCTGGACACCTGCGCCATAGATTCTTCCACCAGAACCGTTAAAACAGCTCCGACGATGCGCCCATCGCGATACCAACCGATGTAATCCGTTTCCCGAAGGCTACTGGATAACGCTGTCATCACTGTCTTGGCGACAGGGGAATCCATCTGCACGATCCTCCCCGGTGCATCGGTCCAATACACGAGTAGGATCTGGCAGAAATGACCGCAGCGCTCGGAACGCTTTGATTCGCTTTCTAGGAGGTACCGAAAGGTTTCTTGGTCGTACGCGCCACTCTGAAAGAAGCTCGCCACACCTTTCATCGATCCCTTAACCTGCTCGTTGAGAACATATTGAGAAAACACTGGTCATCTCGGCGTTCAGCAAAAACAAGTTGAAATTAAATGACTTTCCCCACCCCCGATCCCCTGCACGCATCGGCAAATATCGCCCAATTGCTCGTTTCCAACAATACCGATGAGGTAGGGACGCCCCCCTACTTAAGTACTGTAAGTACAATTAAGATGAGTCCCCTCTGGACAAATGCCCGTAAGTTAAGGCTCCTCGTGGTACAAGGAGGCAGGCCAATCCTCGTTCTGGCAGATCAAGCGATGTTCAATCTCTGATATAGCGTGCTTGGCGAATGACTTTCGATTTTGAGGTCGTCCAAAGGGTTAGATTGATGACGGTTGAACGAGACTGTCCACGACCGCGGGATTAATTAATGATTCGAGAATTTAAAGATGGAAGTAATCTGGCAGGTGACCGATGATAACTCTACGGTAATTGATGTTGGTAGGGGTATGGGGGAGGTGCCAAAGAGAAACATTGGGTATGGGAGGGGGTAGGCAGTGGCGGGGCTACCGAATGACGAAACACGCAAGTTCAAATCCGCGCGAACCTTTCCTTTCAAATACGTTTCAGCAGTCACCCTCGTTGCCTCCATGCTAGCTCGCGACTTGAAGCAGGACCCTCGCGTCAAGAGGGTGATCAGCTATAACTTCTTGTACGCATGTCCGTTTGGTTATTGGCTGTGATGGGTAAAATTCGATGCTTTGCTGCTGCACCGCAATGACTCCAAAGAGGCGTTTCCGGGTTTAGCATGGGTACTGATCGAGCCCTCCGCAGCGAAAGTAAATAGCCTTCTTGAAGTGCTCGGTGTTGCGGAAGCCGCAGGCCATGCTCTTGATCTTCTGGATCTTGCTGTTGAGGCCCTCGCTCCTCGCGTTGGACACGGGATGCTGATAGTAGGTCAGGATGTTGTCGATGTGCCGACGGACTGTCTCCGCCGCCATGCGAATCGGTTCCAGCCGGCTGTGTGTCGCCCAGAAGTACCACCGTTTCCAGGAATTCCAGCCTGACGCCGGGTAGACGTAGTGCCACAGACAACGCACCGCCTTTTTGATGGACCACGCCCGGCCGACCTTGAGCTCCTGGCGCCTCAGTGCAGCGAACGCATCTCTCCATCGCTCCGGCACGTTTTCCCGGCTGTACAACCACAGGTACTTGCTGCTCTTGAGCGTCTCGTCACCCGACTCCATCAACTCTCGGTGCTCGTGCTTGCGTACCGTGTCCACCGCCTTGCCGATGTGGCCCATCACATGGAAGCGGTCGAAAACGATCTTCTCGGTCGCGTCAGGTACCTGAACCAGCGTCGCCTGGATGTAGGGCTCCCACATGTCCATGGCCACCACCTCGAGGCCGTCGAGACTTCCCTGCGTGCGGTCTTCGGCGATGTGCTCCACCGTTCCCTCGTCCAAGTCGCAGCCCGGCGTCAGGTAACGATGGCCCTTGGCCGCCGCCTTCTCGTCGACGCCGATCCGGCGCACGACCCGCGCCTGCTTGCGTGCTCGACCACGCATGACCGTCCGCTGCATCAACCCCCACGCCTCGTCCCAGGTGATCCGCAAGATCCTCGTGGCACCGCTCACGTCGCATTGGCTCAACACGTCGATGGCCAGGCGCTCAAAGAGCAGCGTGAACCGCGACCGTGGCTCCGCCCACGGCACCGTGACCTGGAC
>CAZVHN010000080.1:0-5559 GCA_964626895.1 uncultured Chloracidobacterium sp.
CCTCTCGGCCCGTCCGGCGGCAGATTGGCTTCAAGGCTGCCGGAAAGTAACTCAATCATGTCGAAAATCCGCCTCCTCCCAGATCACGTCTCCAACCAGATTGCCGCGGGCGAAGTTGTCGAGCGGCCGGCGTCGGTCGCCAAGGAACTGGTTGAAAATGCCATCGACGCGCGAGCCACGCGTATCGTCATTGATGTGGAGAGCGGCGGGCGGCGGCTATTGAAAGTCTCCGACGACGGCGAGGGCATGGTGCGTGATGATGCGCTGTTGGCATTTGAACGTCATGCCACTTCCAAGATCAGTACCGCTGAGGACCTCAACTCCATTGCCACGTTAGGGTTTCGCGGCGAGGCATTAGCGTCAATCGCCTCCGTGTCGCGCGTCGAGCTGATTAGTAGAACCGAAGATGCTGCCGCGGCAACTCGCGTAGTGATTGAAGGCGGACGTATGCGCGATGTCAAAGATGCCGCGCATCCCCGCGGCACGACGCTGTCAGTGCGCGATCTCTTCTTCAATGTTCCCGCCCGCCGAAAATTCCTGCGTTCGGAAGCCACAGAGACTTTTCACCTGACGAACATCGTCACCCACTACGCGCTGGCCCATCCGGAAATAGCCTTCACTCTGACGAATAGTGGTCGTGAAGTTTTGCGAGTGGCCTCGGCAAAGGACCTGAGGGAGCGTGCATATCAGATTTTTGGCTCGGAGTTTCTGGACAACCTGCTCGAAGTCAGTGGCGGGCACAAGCACGTTGCTCTGGTGAGCGGCTACGTTTCCGCCCCTCGCGATCGACGCACCTCGCGTGATGCTCAGTACTTGTTTGTTAACGGCCGATTCGTCCGGGACCAACTGATTGGCCGCGCTCTTTCCGAAGGCTATCGCTCAATTCTGCCGCACGGAGTTTATCCGGCTGCGCTTTTGTTTATCGAGACGCCGCTCGAGGAAGTGGACGTGAATGTTCATCCGGCGAAGACGGAGGTTCGTTTTCGACGGGTGGCGGCCGTAGCGGATGCGGTGCGCGAAGCCGTGCGCTCCGCCCTCGCCAGCACGGGCTATATGCGCCCCGACGTGACCGAGCCATCAACTGCTCCATACGATCAACGTCAGACGGTTGATTCAGAGGCTGCCATGTCGGCGGGCGCTACGGATTATTCGTCCGTTAGCACTCAGACTAGTAATGCGGCAAGTAGTGCGGCTAGTAATGCGGCGGCGGTTGGCGAGTATAGAGCACCCATCGAGCCCGCCCGGCAGTCGCGAATCGACTTTGCTTCTCCGCCAATCCAGGACGAGGAATTCCTTGCGGAAGAGCGTAGGGAACCCGATCTTGTCGCCTTGAGATCCGATACTGCTCGGGATCTGGACGCGATCATGCAGCGGGCACTCTCGTCGGAACGCGATTCTGTAGAATCGCCGAGCGAGGTTAATGATACTGCGAGTAAAGCGGAGTCGTTGATGGTTGAAACCGCATCAGCGCCCGGGGGGTTTACCAAGTCAGTTTCATTGCCGCCCCTGGCGTCGGCGGATAGGTTTGCGCGCGAGGTTACAGTTGAAGAGTTATCTTCGAACATCCGACCGCTCGGCCAACTGGATGAGAGTTTCATAATCGCTACCGACGACGAAGGCTTGTTGTTAATTGACCAGCACGTGGCGCATGAGCGCATTCTATTTGATAAGTACCGAGCGCTCGAAGCTTCACGTCTTGCGGAATCGCAGAGTCTCCTGATTCCGGAAACGTTCGACCTGACCCCGGCGCAGGCTGCTGCTTTCGATTTTGTTGCGCCGGAACTTGAAAGCTATGGATTTGAGCTGATGCGACTGTCTGGCCGGACCGTGGCAATCAAAGCTACTCCCGCGGATTTGCCGGCGAGTGAGGCACGCAACATGCTCGCCGAGATATTGGAAACAGTTGACGCCGAAAAGAAAGGCTCTGCGCGCGAGGCGCTCAGAGATGACATCGCCGCATCGCTAGCCTGTCATGCGGCGATCAAAGTAAACATGCCTCTGGCCCAGGAGAAGATGCGTTGGCTCATTGACCGGCTGCTGCAAACTTCCTCGCCCACAACCTGCCCGCACGGCCGGCCTGTGATTCTGCGCCTGGCGACGCGGGATATTTTGAAAGGGTTCCATCGAATCTGATTGGGAGAATCGTCTGGTTGCGGTTTGAGTCACACGGACTCAATGTGTTTTCGAATCCCTCCGGGATGTTGTGCCGAAACCCAAACTGACCCGCTCCCAAGTCAGGAGATTAAATCAATGTCTCTTACTCGCAGTATTCTGCTCCTCGTCCTCCTCTTCTCGCCCTCTTCGCAAGGACAGCAAACGCCTACAGGGCTGAATGCTACAAATGACAAAAGCCCCTACATCGGACTACGTTACGCCGGCAACAAACTGCCGCGTGGCCATAAATGGATCGGCGGCTCGTTGCTCACAAATCCTTATAGCGACGAGAAACAGTACGGCGTGACAGAGGTGTCAAAAGGCAGAGTGAAGATGATGTGGCTCGATCGTCTCACCCATCACGACGCAGCTGGAAATGCCCACTGGGAAATCAAAGACGTGCTCTTTTTGCCGCCCATGCGAAAGCAACAGTGGCTTTTTTACGTTAACTGCTTGCTGTTTGATAAACCAGATCCGGAGTTGGTTGTGATTGTGGATGATGTGATCCGCGGAGGCTACTTCGGACGCATACGGAACGCCTGGCGCGCAAACCGTCAAACCGAGAAATTCCAGCAGATACCAGTAACAGGGATAAAGTGCGAAGCTCAAGGCGACTACTGATCGCAGCTCGCGTCCGCAACGGTGAGTGATACAATGCCCGCCCAAGCCCATGGATTGGAAAAGCTTACCTACCATCAACGCTAGTCGAGTATCGCTGCGCTGGATTACCGAAGAAGATGTTGACGCGCTCTACCTGATCTTCTCCCACACTGAAGTGATGCGTTATTGGAGTACGCCCCCACTCGCCGACCGAAGTGCGGCGGTCAAACTCCTGCATGAGATTCATGACGGCTTTAGGCGTCAGACGTTATTGAAGTGGGGAATAGCCAGGCGCACAGACGACGCGCTTATCGGTACGACCACCCTGTTTAATCTGGATCTTGCCAATCACAGAGCCGAGATCGGTTATGGCCTCGACCGTGCTCATTGGGGAAACGGTTACATGAACGAAGCTCTCCAGGCGCTGCTTGCCTATGCCTTCGAAGAACTTGCTCTGCACAGAATTGAAGCTGATGTGGATCCGCGAAATGGCGCTTCAATTCGGACGGTTGAACGGCTTGGGTTTCAGCGGGAAGGATATCTTCGCGAGCGCTGGCAGGTTAACGGAGAAATTCAAGATTCGCTCTTTTACGGTTTGCTTCGACCCGATTGGGAAGCCATCAAGACTCAAACGAACCTGAAATCTCAGATCTGAGATCTCAGATCTAAATATTTCTTAACCAGAACGTCACCCTCGGCCTAGCAGGCTGCTGAAAAACTCATTTTGGAGTGCGGAGGCAAGCGTAGCGCGACTCCGCTTTGGATTGGCGAGCCTTAAACCCCAAAGAATCCAAAGCGCCGTCGCCGCTTCGCTCTGCCGGCGCACTCCACATTTCGCTCTCTTCGAACGCTGAAAGGGTTTTTCAGCAGCCTGCTAGCCTGCTCCTGCCGTCTGCTACCGCGTCCTCAGATCGATTCTTTGTATTCCTCCAGGTTTGCTTGGATCTTGTTAAGAAGCCGTGACTTGAGTGTGTCAGGTTTGAGTTGCTCGGGTAGTACTGGCTGCCACTTGCCGGGGATCAGCACCTGCGAATCGATGAAGGCGTCGAGGGCTTCCTGAAGCCCGTCAATCCTTATCTTGCCCTTCATGGCAATCACCTCTTCGATGATGAAGACCATGGCATCTCCAGTCAGGCGATGCCGGTGGTTGATGATCGCCGATCTCTCCTGAAGTGATTTCAGTACTTCATCAAAGGGCTCGCCCAGGGCCGCAATTAGTTTTAAGTAAGATTCCTGAAAGGCCTGAACGTAGGAGATACGTGCCGGAGTCAGTTCCAGGTCTCTCTTAACGACGTAAGAGGCCGCCATGATTTTGCAGAAAATTTCATGCGGCAGGTACGCACTCTGGTCATCTGCACGGCCGATCTTCTGGGCCCCATAGTAGGCGGGCAAGAGGCGGAGCAGATTGCGGATGAGAAACACCGGATTGTGGGTAAAGCCATCTGGAAGTTTTTCAATACCTTTCGACACTTTTCGATCTTCGAAATAGCTAATCGCTTTGTCGAAGTCGTTGATCTCTTGGCGCGCCTTATTCATGAGATGGTCAATCTGTTCCGGAGTAAAACCTATCCTCCAGAGCATGTGTCGATCTCTTTCCGTCTCGAAAGCGAGGTCAAATGTCTTCAAACACTCAGCGTCTTTGAAGGTCCGAAGATTCTGTTTCTCACCCGATTGAATGAAACCAATCGACTGGGCAAACACTTGCACGATCATGCGGGCCCAGTGTCGCTGTTCAGACAAAGAGGCTGAATAGCGATCGACATCCTTGAAGCGGTACTTATCGTGCTTGGCTGCAAACTGGCGGATGGAGCCATAGTCGAGAATGGCGCCGCTCGCCAACATATTGTCTCCGTCCCAGGCTAACCAGTTAAAGATGTATTCTTCTTCCAACAGGGCGGCCATTTTTGCGTAAGAGCTTGCCAGGTATTGCAGCACCTTCGCGTAGCGCGCGTTTTCCTCGGAGGGTAACTGCCAGAATCCGTTTTTAGTCTCACGTTCAATGAAGTAATCCAACGACGCTTTTAGTTCAGCATGTCGGCCCTGCTTAAGGTAGCGAAACATGTGTGCCGGTCTTATCAAATTAGGCGCAGTCCTCACTCCAATTGAGGTCCCGTCAGGAAAGCCTATTACCGCCAGACAGCGTTCCGTGGGAATACCTTGCCGATAGAAGATTTCTGACATGACGGCGCTTCCCAGCATCTCGTCCAGCTCCGCCAGGCCTGACGAATAGCCGTAGCTCTCATCACCCGTCTTCACGACTCCATCTGCCTGCTGCGCCCCTGGGCTCAGGATCGTGGCGCCGGTTCCGCGACTGGAGATGTCAAAGGTCAGACTCTTGGTTTTCAAATATCCATTCCAGATGCTTCGGCCATCTCCTGAAGTCTTGCCCTGTTTGTTGCGATGCTGAGTTTGCAGATAGCGCGTAGCCATGTAGAGGCCCGGCCTGATGCTCTCCGGCGGGTATTTCTTACCGTGCTTTAAATCATACTCGTTGATAATTCGCAGGGAGAAGGTTTCGAGAATGACCTGTTCGATTTCCTTATTGATGGTGGGCGGGTGGTGCGCGGGGACTAATCCCATCTCTTTAGCGAGCGGGAAATTGAAGTAGAGAACACGACCCTGTGGGCGGTAGCGAGCTTGATAGTCAACATAACCATCAGGACTGACGTCCCGCCAGGGATGTGTGCCGTTTAGTTCTTTAAACTTCTCATACATATTGGGCAGTATTATGAGAAGGCAAGTCAACTTATAGAGTTTTAGGACTGAACGGTGAGAGAGTCAATCAATATTTTCCCTCTCGGGTAT
>CAZVHN010000081.1:0-10502 GCA_964626895.1 uncultured Chloracidobacterium sp.
TCGCGCAACGCTCGCCCACGGCTATTAACTTAAATCCCTCCGGGATGATGTGCCGAAGCCCAGACAGACCGTTACCGGTAAATGCTGTCCCATGAATTCGCGCTTCGCGCTCATTGCAGGCGAGACGCCTGCGCTCCCAGCTACTTCATCATCGCATCCGTAACCTTAATTTCACCTTTGATAATCTTCTGTCTTGCTTCTTCGGCTTGCTTGATCGCTTCTTCCGGGATCAGCTCCTTGTTGTTTTCATCCATCGCATAGGCGACTCCGTCCTTGTCCAGTCCGTAAACATGAAAGCCGGCTTTGAATTGTCCGTTTACGACGTCTTTGATGATTTCATAGACAGCATTATCGACGCGTTTCACCATGCTCGTAAGCACAAAGCCTGGCTTAACCATGTTCTGATTTGAGTCCACGCCAATGACGAAGTGTGTCGCGCGTCCGTTTTGCATTCCCTGCTGCTCGACGGCGTCAAAAGCTCCCAGGCCGGAGTTACCCGCCGCAGTGAAGATCACGTCCGCACCTTTGCTGATTTGCGCGAGGGCGATTTCCTTGCCCCTGCCCGGATTGTTCCAGGCCGCATCGGTAACGCCGACGTAGTTTGGGATCACGCGAATGTTGGGATTAACAGCGTGGGCGCCTTGTTCATATCCTTCCTTAAACCGATGAATCAAACCAATGTCCATCCCGCCTAGAAAACCAATCGTACCCGTCTTGGTCGTTCGCGCCGCCAGCATCCCCACCAGATACGAGCCTTCGTGCTCTTTAAAAACCAACGACGCTACATTGGGAAGATTACTGACACCATCAACGATGGCGAACCGGATGTTGGGATAGTCTTTGGCAACCAGTTCGATGATGGGAGTTTGCGCGAAGCCGACCCCAACAATCAGATCGTACCCGCGCTCCGCAAACGCGCGCATGGCCGGCTCGATGGAGGTGGGATTACCCGGTTCAATATCGCGCAGCACAATGCCAAGCGCGGGCTTGCCGCAGCTCGTACCATCGGGCCACTTGCCGGTTTCCGCACACCTGGCCCCCGCCCACGCCGCCGCATTAAACGAGCGGTCATCTTTGCCGCCGATGTCGAAAACAATCCCGACATGGATTTTCGATTTGTCATCTGCGCCGTAACTTTCGCGATTACAACCAGACGCAAATAAAGCGAAGAGACAGACCAAGAGCAACAGAGACAAGAGGTATAACTTCATTCGTTTACTACTTCCTTGATAAGTGTTGGCGGGTCCCCCTTAAATTCTTCACCAACCTGGTATGCCGCCTGAATTCGACTGACAGCTTCCCGGGCTCCAGACTCGTCGCGGCTATATACCACTCCCAGCGTTTGACCAGCACCGACCTTGTCGCCAATCTTGATCTCCGACATAAACCCCACGGTCGGGTCTATCTTATCTTCGATTCGTACGCGTCCACCGCCGAGTGCTGCAATAGCATGTCCGATTTCGGTGGTCTCAACAGCTGTGATGTAACCAGGGCGCCGGGATTCTACCTTAAAGGATTCGCTCACCAAAGGAAGGACCCCGCACGGATCATCACAAACACGTGGGTCACCGCCTTGCGCCGCGACATTCAGCCTAAAACGCTCGAGCGCCTCGCCTGATTCGAGGGCCCGCTGCAAACGTTGCCGAGCCTCATCAAGTGAATCGTCGACGTGGGCCAGAACCAGCATGTGAGCTGACAGTTCCATGGAGAGATCAAGCACCGGCCGCGCACCTGGCGCGAACTCGCCGCGCAGTATCTCAATACACTCTTTAACTTCAATCGAATTCCCAACTGCGCAACCCAGCGGCTGGTTCATATCCGTCAAGAGTGCCCGGGTGCGAATTCCGCACGAGTTACCAGTTTTAACCAGCGCCTGTGCCAGAGCCCGAGCGCGCCCTTCATCCCGCATGAAGGCGCCCGAACCAACCTTCACGTCTATGACCATCGCATCCAGGCCCGCCGCCCCCTTCTTGGAAATTATTGATGCCACAATCAGCGGAATTGCTTCGACCGTGGCGGTAGCATCGCGCAGCGCGTACATCTTTTTATCGGCGGGCGCAATTTCCGCGGTCTGACCGGCCATCGCATAACCTACCTGCTCCAACACCTTTTGAAACTCACTCGCCGAAAGGCCGACTCGATATCCGGGAATTGATTCCAGTTTATCGAGCGTCCCGCCGGTGTGGCCCAGCCCGCGACCTGAGATCATCGGTACGCAGACCCCGCAAGCGGCCGCCAGCGGAGCTATTACCAGCGAAGTCTTATCACCGACACCTCCGGTGGAATGCTTATCAGCCTTTGGTTTGGCAATACGGGAGAAGTCCAGGATGCTGCCCGAATGCAGCATCGCCTCTGTCAGGCACTGCTGCTCAGCCTCATTCATGCCGTTCAGGTAGATGGCCATGAGCAACGCACTAATCTGGTAGTCGGCGATCTGGCCACCCGTAACGCCGTCGATGAAGAAGTTGATCTCCGCGGGCAGAAGTTGTTCGCGGTCGCGCTTTTTACGAATGATGTCTTGCGGTCTCAATTGGCCTCTCAACTCACTCTCTCAGCTTGACCCTAACGAGACGTGACCCGGTCGCTACCGCTCCTCGGTTCTGATCTCGCCGCTCATTAGCACTACAGCCTGGGCCTTCACGGCCAGACGCTGGCCCACTGAACCTATTCCCTCACCCGTCTTGGCCTTCACACTGACACAGTCAATTTCGACACCTAGTGTCTCAGCAATGTTCTCGCGCATTGAAAGCACGTAGGGTCTGAGCTTCGGCTCCTCGAGCATAACAATCGCATCGACGTTGACTATAAGCAGACCGCGCTCGCGGGCCAACCACATCACGCGCGCGAGCAGTTGCAGACTGTCCGCATCTTTCCACTGTGGATCTCGATCGGGAAAGTGTACGCCGAGATCACCTTCGCAAAGCGCACCCAGGATGGCATCAGCAATAGCGTGCGAAAGCGCATCGGCATCCGAGTGGCCTTCAGCTCCGCGGGCGGTCGGAATGTGCACACCTGCTAAGACAAGCGGCCGACCATCAACCAAGCGGTGTGTGTCATTGCCAATGCCTATGCGAAACATAAAAACTGCTTTGAACTCTGAACTTTGAACTCTGATCTTTGGGCTTTGGTTTTGGCGCGAAACCGATCAACACGCCGTCCAAGGGTTGCCCTTTGGAGTGCGGTGGCAAGCGCAGCGCGACACCGCTTTGGATTGCTTACGAATTGGGTGCCGCAGAGTAACCAAAGCGCCGTCGCCGCTGCGCTCTGCCGGCGCACTCCAAAGGCCGGAATCTAAGGGACGACAAAGCTCAAAGACCTAAGACCAGCTTTTCAGCTCCTTCAGAATCGCTTCCCCGACCACCAAATCCGCCTGGTCGGTGATCTTAATATTCCGCGAACTCCCTTCTACGATTGTCACCTTCACACCCAGTCGCTCGACCAGTGAGCTCTCGTCTGTCAGTTCAGGATCCAGGACATCCACCTGCTCGTAGGCCCGTCGCAGCAATTCAAAGCGAAAACATTGGGGCGTCAGTGCGCGTCGCAAAGCTGTTCGAGGCAGTGTTTTTGCGACCATCCCATTGCTAACCACTTTGATTGTATCGGTCACCGCTGCGGTCAGGATTGCAGCCTCGTTCATTTCCGCCGCCTTGACGGTCCGGGCAATTTCGTCGGCAGTCACAAAGGGACGCACGCCGTCGTGTACGGCAATGATCTCAGCGGTAGCTGAACGAACCGCGAGCAGTCCCTTTAGCACAGACTCGGCCCGAGTAGTTCCTCCCGGAACAATCTTCGACAGCTTTTGCAACCTGTGCTTTTCCGCAATGGCGAGAAAGCCGGCTGTATCCGGAGCTGGTAAAACTAGAATGATTTCCTGAATGGCTTCACACAGCTCGAAGGATCTGAGCGTGTGGACAATGATCGGTATGCCCGCGAGTTCCAGAAACTGCTTGGCCCGGTTGCCGCCCATCCGAGTGCCCTGCCCGGCAGCAGCAATGATTGCGACATTCATAGAAAAGTGACAGGTAACAAGTAACAAGTGACAAAAAAGACCAGGCTATTCTCTTGTCACTTATCACTTGTCGCTTGTCACTTATGTTTACGACCTTGGCTTTCCGTTACGACCTTCGCTGATGTAACGTTCGATGACGTTGATTAGGGTGTTTAGGCGTTCGTCCGTGCGTGCTTGAGCTGCAGTCAACTCCTTCTGGGCCTTCGATAACTCTCCTACCGAGCCAGATAGATCACCGACCGTATCTGACAGTTTACTCACAGTGTTATAGAGAGTAACAAATGCGCCCTCAAGCCTGCTGATCCTGCTTTCGCCTTTTACTTGCGCCTCGCGGAGCAGTTCCATATTCCCGGAGAAACTCTCCTGCTGTTTAATGATGAATTCCATCGTTCGTTGGATTTCTTCGTTCGTCATTCACACGCCTCTCTAGGCTCACAGCCCGCGAAACCTCGCGAGTTACTCCATTACCGGTTCGCCATCAGTGATACTTACCGGTCCGGGAGCGCTCCGCTGGTCACGCTGCGAACGGCGCGCGGTTCCATTCGTGCGATGCTCACCATTGCCATTCTCGGACTCTTCCCAGAGACGGCCAAAGATCATTTTGCCGGCAGTAGTCTGCAGCACACTGGTAACGGCAATGTCGGCATTCTTCCCGATTAGTCTTCGCGCGTTGTCGACTACGACCATCGTGCCGTCATCAAGATAAGCCACACCCTGGTTGTATTCCTTACCCTCTTTCAAAATGAAGACGCGCATGGCCTCGCCGGGAAGTACTACCGGCTTCAACGCATTCGCAAGTTCGTTGATATTGAGCACGCTGACGCCGCGTAGTTGCGAGACTTTGTTTAAATTGAAGTCGTTCGTCACGATAACTGCGTCCAGTTGCTTGCCGAGTTCAATCAACTTCAGGTCAACTTCGCGCACCGAGGGAAAGTCTGTTTCTACAATCTGAATGTCCAGCGAACTGTTGTTTTGCAGCCGGTTGAGCATATCCAAACCACGACGACCACGTTGTCGCTTTGAGGAATCCGGGGAATCTGCGACTTGTTGGAGCTCACGAAGAATGAACTGCGGGATTATCAACGAGCCGGTAAGAAAACCTGTTTCCGCGACGTCGGCTATGCGCCCGTCGATGATGACTGATGTGTCCAGAATTTTTAAATCACGGCGGGAAGCCTTATCAGTGAGGATGCCGCCCAATGCGGACAGTTCAAGATAATCGCCCTTGGCCGCACCCACCATCAGCCCGACGTAGGCCATGAAGAAGGTCAACGCCAACGTCAGGAAGGTCTTGACTTCGGGAGCCACAGCCATCGATTCCTGTCTGCTGATCAAAGATCCAATCAGGAAGGCGCCAATGATTCCCATGATCGAGCCAACAGCCGCTCCAATCAAAGTTTTTAATGTTGCCCGCCGGATTCGGAGTTCGAAAAGGATGATACAAATGGCGATCAGAGCGCCCACGCCCGCAGAAATCCACCGGTCACGCGCAATAGGCCGGAGCACGTAACCAGATGATACTAAAATGGCGGTAAAAACCAGTCGTATAATAACGACATCGGCGCGCATGACAGGCCGAATCTTACCACGGCCTGAACAACCAGTCACCAAAAACCTTTTGGAACTAGGCGTTTTGGCGCTGTTCCTTCAGGTATTTGAGTAACCTATCTGAATGACCCATCTGAGTAACCGCTGCCACCGAGTGGGTCATAGGGTTTCCAGCATCCGGGTCAGCCGGAGTATTCGCCATGCCGGCGTTCCGTTTGCACGAAGCGAAACTAAGTGAGCCAAAGCCGGTGGTTGTTGGGCAAGAACAGACTAATAGCCCGGTTCAACGCGCCGAAAGCCTGCAGACGAAGGTCCTGGATCTCGTCTTTCGCATTGAAGACCTGGGTGGCAAGGTGCAGGACCTGCAAGTAAAGGAAACGGGTCAGGAGGTACGCATCGAACTCGCAGCGGATGTCCTGTTCGACTTTGATAAGGCTGACATCTTGCCGAAAGCGCAAGCGGCGTTGAAACAAGCCGCCGGAATCATTCGAGATAGGGCCAAAGGCGCGGTGCGCATTGAGGGTCACACAGACTCAAAGGGTTCTGACCCTTACAACCAGAAGTTGTCGGAGCGCCGCGCTCAGGCTGTGAAGACCTGGTTAACCGAGAAGGAAGGCTTGCGCAACGCCGAGTTTGCCATCCAGGGTTTTGGCGCGAAGAAACCGGTTGCTCCTAACAAAAAGCCGGACGGCTCTGACGATCCCGAAGGACGCCAGAAGAATCGCCGCGTAGAAATCATCTTCAAGAAGTAATGGCGGCCCACTACTGTCCCAACGTTTAATTCAGATTCACTTAGTCATTTTTGGAGGAGGGGCTTTCTCCGCGGTAGTTGTTTCAACGTCGGTCGCAATTCGCTCGTTCACCCTATCCGTGTCTGTAGGGACTCCCAGTTGCTTGAGAATCTCCGGCAGGTTTAGTCCGAGAGACTGTAATTGCTGAAGCAGCCCGAAAATAATCGTTGGTCCAGTCTGGGCGAACCGTTGGAGGCCGCCTGAGCCGCGCCCGTTTGCGTCACCGCCGCCATGATCGATCATCACAACCTTCTCAATATTGCCCAGCGGTTCGGAAATGGCCTTCAGAGCTGGCGCCGTCGCTTCGATGATGCTGGGCAGTTTCTCCAGGATCGTCTGCAGCCGTGCCGCATCGTTGAATTCACGCCACGCCGCCGCCTTCTCTTTGATCGCGGTAGCTTCCGCCAGTCCCTGGGCTTCGGTGGCTTTAGCGTGTGCTAGACCCTGTGCCTCTATCTTCTCCGCCTCCGCCAAACCGAGCGCCCGGATTTTTTCGGCTTCGGCGCGGCCTTCCGCTTCCACCGCCGAGGCGCGTCCAAACCCCTCTCTTTGAAGCTTTTGGCTTTCGGCTTCAGCCGTTGCAATCAAAGCCTGCTTGCGTCCCTCTGCCTCGAGAATCGCCGCCTCCTGTTGGCCTTGCGCCAGCAGCACCGCCGCTCTGCGCTCGGCTTCTGCTTTTTTCACGACGGTGGCTTCGAGTTCCTTCTCGCGCCGAAGCACCTCCTGCTCTTGAACGGCAATCTGCTCCTGTGTGCGGATTCTCTCGATACGAACCTCTTCAGCGACAACCTCCTGTCGCGCCTTTGCCTCTGAGAGCGGCCCAGCCTGTGCAGCAGTGGCTTGTTCACGTTTAATCTCGGCCTGAAATTGTGCCCGCTTGACCTCCGTTTCTCTGGTTGAAGCGGCGATGTCGGCCTCTGAAGCGAGGCGAACTTTTTCACCTTCCTGCATCGCCAGCGCGGCCTTGATCTTAGAATCGCGAAGGGCCTCAGCCCTGCCTATCTCTGCGTCGCGCTGGACTTCGGCGGTCCGCCGCTGGCCCAGTGCATCGAGATAGCCTTCTTCGTCAGAGATTTCCTGAATGGTCAGAGCGTCGAGGCCGATACCCATCTTCTCCAAATCGCCTGCGGCCTCGGTGGTCAGTTTCTGAGCGAAGCTCTGCCTGTCGTTATTGATCTCTTCAACCGTAAGGGTTCCCAGAATCGCGCGCAGGTGTCCTTCAAGCGTCTGGAAGACGAGCTTATGAAATTCATCTGGTAGCATCCCGAGGAAGCGCTCCGCTGCAGCGCGCATGGAATCGTCGTCACCCTTGATCTTCACGTTAGCGACTGCTTTGACTGAAACAGGAACGCCCTGCACGGTATAGGCACGCGTGGTGGCCAGCGGCACCGTGATCACGTTCAGGCTGAGGTATTCAACCTTTTCCAGAAACGGAACAATCAAGGTCGCGCCGCCCCTAACCAGACGGTAACCGACGACAGTGCCATCCGGGAGCCTCCGGGAGCGTCCGGAAATAACTGCTGCTCGGTTGGGCGAAACCTTAATGTAGTTTCGGCTAAGCAGCATCAGCGCAATCAAAAAGCCGATCACTACTATTAGAATCACAACGGGGATGAGTAGATCTTGAATATCGAGCATTGACTGTTTACCTCAAATTGAATCAGTAGAGCAGGTTGTTGGACTCGACTCCGTTTCGAACGATCCGGGGTCCCCAAGCGGGCAGCCCGCTTGGGGTGGTGCTTTATGCGTCGGTGCAGGGGCTGACTATGACAGAATCTCCCGCAATCTCGTCTACGCGGACCAACACGCCGGCTTTAATTTCCCGGTTGTCTTTTGAGCGGGCCAGCTTTTCAATGCGCTCTTCGCCTATCCGGCAACTAACCTGACCCAGACTTCCGGGCGCAATCGAGACAATGACCTGCGCCGTGCGGCCAATCAGTTGCGCCGTGCCCACAGAACTGGAAGACTGTTGTTTGTAGAGAAAACGCGCGAAAAGTGACACGAGTCCACCGAGCACAACCCCACCGGCCAGGCCAATGAGGGAACTGGCAACGATGCCGAGCCCCATCTGTATCCCGATGGCCCCAAAGCCTCCAAACGATGTGACAAAAACACTGATCACGCGACTGTCCAGGAAGCCATGACCGTCGGTGCCGCCATCCAGATCCGTGTCAATTCCGAAACTATCGAAAATGTCTCCCAACACCAAAGAAACAAGCAGGAAGATGAAGCCAATGGCGGCGATGGCGAGAAAGACCAGTAGGGAGCTAATGTTCGAGAGAAATTCAGGCACTTAGTGACTCCTCGCTTAAATGTTTCAGTAGGCGAAGTGGCATCGATGTCAGAGCTAAACACAGGTTAGATTCGTCAGTAGACTATCACCCGCTGCGCACAAGTTGAAAGGGATGACGGACCAGAATACTCACATCATCTTTCGCTGCCTCCAAACTCATCAACTTCGCCGTTCCACGCATTTGCACTGCCCACGGCGTGCCCTTTGCCACCGTCGAGAGTATCTGGGACTGGAAGCCTGGGACTGGAAGCAGTCGACAACGGAATCTCGAATCTGTATTTTGCGCCGCTCCGGACTTGGTCGTCCGGAGCGAACGACACATGGACATCGAAGACGCTTACGTCAGCCTCCGGGCGCCTGAGGGTCGATGCTGGCAGAACGCAGAGCCGAAAGGACGAGAGCAGAAGTCAGCACGGTCAGCATTACGACTTGCTCAGCTACGCTTGCGCCTGTAACGCGTCCAGCGATGCCGGCGAAACAGACCATGAGCAGGTTCGTACCTACGCATGCAGCGCGCAGGCCGAAAGCGGCAAGACCATATCGTCGATTCAGGAAGTTCAAGACTCCGCCAAGGGCGATAGCCATTCCCGCACCAAAGAACCAGACCTTAGCGACGGGGCTCGAAGAGAGCCGGAACGTCGTGGCCATGTGGAGTACGCCCAGAACCAGAATCGCGGCGGCAAATAAGGCGTAAAGGATCTTCATCGCATCGATTCGATTCGACACCCAAATTACGTAGGCGGCTAACACCGAAATACATCAGTTAGATGGCTTCCGTCGGCAGCATTAACCGTTTCACCATTGGGACACATGGGATCTCAATTCCCGAAACCAAGCGATACTTAGATTCATCCTGCGCCACATACCCGGCCCTCTTGTAGAACCGAACGGCATTCAAAGACGCATTCAAGGACAGCACCTCTAAACCTAAAGCGCGCGCCCGCGTCTCAAGCAGGCCCAGGATCATCAGTCCCACTCCGCGTCGCATCACATCAGGACTAACATAGACGGCTTCGATCTCACGACTCTCCTGGTTAAACACCCCGAACCCGACGATCACATCATCCTCTACCGCTACGTAGAACTCTTTTCTATGGATGGACTGCTTCTAGTCTTCGGGCGTGCGCGGGACGGCCCACGCTTCGATCTCTTCCGGCGTGTAAACGCTGGTGGAGATGGCGCTGACGGCACTCGTATGAACGTGGGCAATTGACGGACAATCTTCTTGTTCAGCTCTGCGAATGATCAGCACGTATTAGAGAGCCCAGGTGAAGCAACTCAGCGTGACTAACGAGAAAAAAGGGAGCGGTGCGATAAAGAGGTTGGCGCTCCTGAAAACAGGATTGAATTGGCTGAAGCCTTATCCTGACGCCCCGGCTTAAACCTCGAACGCCGGTACTTGGATGGATCGTCACCGCTCACGCTCATTATACTTAAGAATAGCCGACAGCATAAGGCCGAATTCAGGTAGTGGTTCAGTTCACTTGGTGGGGGCAGTGTCACGCAAGCACCGAGGAGCGGTAGAGGGTGTAAAACCCAAAGAGGGTCTAGAGTAATTTGCAGGTAAGGAAGGTGGACCCTGTCCCCGCCTCAAGCTTGAATGCCACTCACAACGCCTGGGAGATTGAGGTCCGACCATTTGCGAGCCATGTAAGGAACCTCCTTTTGAGGGTCAGAATGAATTGAGCTGTTAGTCTAAAGCGACTTTTATTTTCGTCGTAAGAGCGGGGACAGGGTCCGCCTTCCTTATAGTTCTTCCGCCTTTGTTTTTTTGTTTTTTCTTTTTTCAGCAAGGTATAGCTCTGAGGCAGCGGCTACCTTCGACATAACGAGCTGGTTTGGGTGAAACTCTTGCTGAACA
>CAZVHN010000082.1:0-2814 GCA_964626895.1 uncultured Chloracidobacterium sp.
TCTTTTTACTGTCTCAGGAGAATGCAATGAATAGACAAACTACTTGGCAAGCGAGGGCGCTCGCGCTGGCGATAACTGGCTGCGCCATGATCCTTCTCGCGCTTCAAAGCGCTGCTCTTGGTCAGGCCACGCCCAAGGAAAAAGCCGCAAAGATCGAACAGGTAATGATGGCTGCCCACAAGTATCGGCTCTTCAATGGATCGGTGCTGGTGGCCGAGAATGGGAAGGTGATCTACAAGAAAAGTCTCGGGCTGGCGCAGATGGAATGGAACATTCCGAATACGCCCGAGACCAGGTTTCGGCTCGGCTCGATCACCAAGCAGTTCACGGCCGCACTCATTCTGCAACTGGTTGAACAAGGAAAGGTGAAGCTCGACGGTAAAGTCTCAGACTATCTACCGACTTATCGTAAGGACATTGGTGAGAAAGTCACTATCCATCAACTTCTCAACCACACCTCCGGCATTCCCAGCTATACCAGCCTGGCCGGCTTTTTAAATGACGTCAGTCGCGATCCTTTTACGGTCGACGACTTTATCAAGAAGTACGCGAGCAATAACCTGGAATTTGAGCCGGGTAGCAAGTTCTCGTACAACAACTCCGGATATTTTCTGCTCGGAGCAATAGTAGAAAAAGTTGCCGGACAGACTTATGAACGAGCCCTCAAGGAAAGGATTCTGGATCCACTGGGTATGAAGAATACCGGCTATGACCACCATGGGACTTTGATCGAGAAGCGCGCCTCCGGATACCAAAAGACGCCAGACGGTTACGTGAACGCGCCCTACCTCGACATGTCTATCCCATATGCAGCCGGTTCAATGTATTCGACTGTGGAAGATCTCTACCTCTGGGATCAGGCGCTCTATACAGACCGCGTGCTGTCCACTGCGTCGAAGGAACTCATGTATAAGCCGAATCTAGACGACTACGCTTATGGATGGGTCGTAACCAAGGCCAAGTTGGGAACCGGAACTGAGAGTGTGCCGAAGATCAAGCACGGTGGCGGCATCAATGGCTTCAACACCGTGATCGCGCGATTTCCCGCCCAAAAGCATCTGATCGTGATGCTGGATAACACTTCCCAGGGTCGGAATTTGGATCGGCTCGAACTAGCGTTAACCAATATCCTCTACAACCAGCCATACGACAAACCCAGGATGCCCCTTGCTGATGTGTTACACAAGACCATCACCGAAAAGGGTATCGAAGCAGGTCTCGCCCAGTATCGCGATCTGAAATCGGGGCAGGCAAAGGTTTACGATTTTGGTGAACCAGAACTGAATACGCTCGGGTACCAGCTACTGCAGGAGAGAAAACTCAAAGAGGCGGTCGAAATATTCAAACTGAACGTAGAAGCATATCCAAAGGGCTTCAACACCTACGATAGCCTGGGCGAAGCTTACATGATCAGCGGCAACAACGAACTCGCGATTCACAATTACAAGAAGTCGCTTGAATTGAATCCTGAAAACACCGGCGCGACCGAGATGCTCAAGCGCTTGGAAAACAAGCCGGTAGCTGTCGATCCAAAAACTTACGACGCTTACGCCGGCGAGTATGAGGTGACGCCGACCTTTACGATAAAGGTCTACCAGGAGGGCGAGAAGCTCATGACGCAGGCCACCGGCCAACCGGCCTTCGAACTTTTCCCGGAAGGCGAGAATAAATTCTTCCTGCGCGTTGTAAATGCGAAAGTTACTTTTACCAGAGACGACAAAGGTGCCGTGACTGGTCTGGTCATTCACCAGGGTGGCCGCGACACCCCGGGGAAGAAGATCAAGTAGACGGCCGTCGTTAATTCCGAGTAACCAAAATCTGGCGCGAAGTGCCCGGCTCTATTTTCCATATGTCATTTGACATTTCTCATTCGCGAATTCAACTTGGAAGTGCAACACGGCGATCTGAAAGCATTTAGACCGTTTCCAGGTTTCGCAAGGCCCTTAACGACTGAGCGCGTGGGACTTGCGAATCTTGGAAACCGGGCAACAGCATTGGTAGCTGGAGTTAGACGTGTTGCACTTCAAGTTGAATCCACCATTTGTCATTAAAGGAACGGCGTGCGAATTGACAATTCCTAACATGCAATCCGCGCCCGATCATCCTGGATAGTATCGTTCAAGGAAGTCCTTCCAATGACGAATGAGAAATGTCAAATGACATATGGAAAATGAAAGCTAAACGCTTCGCTCCCAAACTCTCGCCTCGCGCCTAGACGCAAGACTAAGCTAGCGCTTCTCCCCCACATCGTAAGCATAAATAGTGTCTTGATCGCGCAGATAAAGCCTACCACCGGCAATGACTGGATGCGTCCACGTCGGTAGAGAGTCTTGCTGGATGCGGAACCGGCCCTTCTCACGATATCCCGCAGGCGTCGCTTCGACGAGCCCGACCACGCCGTTCTCGCTGAGTGCGTAGAGATGCCCGTCAGCGTAGACCAAAGAGCCTTTGCCCACACTGCGATCCTTCCAGGCCACTTCACCGGAGTCGAAACGCATGGCCGTCAGGATGCCGCTGGAAAAGCCGTAAAGATGATCGCCGATGAGAATCGAACTGCTGTGGTGGTTCCGCATCTCCTTCGTGAAATAGACCTCAGACATGCCCTGCCCGTTCGCCTTGATCTCGATGAGGCCGCCGCCGTTCCCATAGTCCGAAGAAATGAAGACGCGGTTGCCGCGGGCGATCGGCGTCGCCGCGTTGGCAACCCTGTTGGCGGCGCGGGGGTACTCCCACAGGAGCTTTCCGTCTTTCAGGTCGAGCCCGAGTCCACGTGTGTTCGTGAAGAAGACGACCTGCGTGGTGTTTCCGACCTGG
>CAZVHN010000083.1:0-3378 GCA_964626895.1 uncultured Chloracidobacterium sp.
GGCTCGAAGGCGGAATTGGTAACCGCATCGACTTCGCCTGCTCGGTACGCCGTGAGGGCCGCTTCCGAATTCGTTGCTCCTACAAACTCGACGCGCTCGAGATTTACCTCGTTCTTGTCCCAGTAATTTCCCGCTCGCTCCAGCAGTACTCGATCGGCTTCACTTTTGGCCAGCATGAAAGCGCCGTTTGAAACGAGACCGACCGGTCCAATTCGTTGCAGCATATCTTCATCCGTAAGTTTCACCGGACGAAAGACCGGATGTGCTACGAGCGCCGGAAAATTCAGATCGGGCGATTGTAAGTGGACCCGCAACTGCCGATCGCTAACAGCCTCAACGCCGAGGCGTCTTGACTCGGATCTTGAGTCGCGTCTTGAATCACTTCTTGACTGACGGGCCCTCTTGCCGTTGGTGGCCGGCCGCTCAGTAGCCGAGTCTGTTCGGGCTCCCCGTATGTTGCTGAGAAGGTTCGTGTGCGGGGCCAGATCTCCAATCTTCACCGTGCGCTGCCATGAATCAACAAAGTCCTTCGCCGTTACGGCCTCACCATTTGACCAACGAGCATCTTGTCGAAGGTGAAAGGTCCACGTACGGCCTTCGTCGGACGATTCCCAGCGGGTGGCAACGGCTGGTACGGGAGCAAGCGTTCGCGGATCGTAGTCAGTCAGGCCTTCAAAGATTGCCCTGACCAGGTCGGTGTCGGGCGGCGCCGCAGCGAACGCCGGATCAAAAGTCTGCGGCAGACCCCCATCTATCCAGCGAAAGTCCTGACTGCTTCGCACCACAACGCGTCCGTAATAAGGTTGGTAGCTTTCATCAACGAAGCAACCGGTGGGAGCAATTGACAAAACCACGAGCAACAGTCCGGCGACTATAGTCTGGGCTCTTCTTCCTATGCGGGGAACTCTCTTCATTGTTAACTAAGATCAATGATCTTGTTCTCTTGCATCTTAACCCGGCGCAACTCTTCATAGACCTCGCCGGTGCGCTTCCGAACGCTTTCAAATCCTCCTGATGTGTCGATCAGGTAATCGGCAAACTTCTGTTTCGCTTCCTGCTGCATCTGGGCATCGATCCGTTTCTGCGCTTCTTCACGAGTCCGGTTATCCCGGGCCATCAAACGTTCTATCTGAACTTCCGGGCGGCAGTGTACAACAATCAACTTGTCAAAGCGTCTGAAGCCGCCAGACTCAATCATCAGCGCCGCATCGACCACGGCGATGCCCTCCGGATCCAGGGCCTCCCATTCGCGTAACTGCTCATCCTGCAAGGCAATAATGTATGGGTGAAGTATCGAGTTCAAGAGTTGACGCTTGCTCTGGTCGGCAAAGATCAGAGAACCGAGCTGTTGTCGATCCAGAGTTCCGTCTTTCTGAAGGACGCCCTCGCCGAAAGCTCCGACGACTGCCGATAGCCCGGCAGAACCCGGGGCAACCACCTCGCGTGCCGTCTGATCCGCGTCTAACACATGGCAGCCAAGCTCAGCCAACACACCGGCAACGAATGATTTCCCTACTCCAATCGATCCTGTTAAGCCAATGCGTAGCATATTTGCGATTTCCAATTTCCAATTGCCAATTGTCGATTTAAAGAACGGGTGTTTGGTAAATGGCCTTTGGCCTCCGGAGTGGTAAGGAGGTAGGCGGTTCCGACGAGTTTCTTCCAATCGGCAATTGGCAATTGGAAATCGGCAATGAATTAAATTGGCAATGTCTAGCCTCTCCTCTGCCGCGCCGCCTTAACCGTGTTTCGCATCAGCATCGCCACGGTGAGCAAGCCGACGCCCCCAGGCACTGGCGTGCGCCGTCCGGCTACCTCGTCTGCTTCCGCGGGGTGCACATCACCTACCAGCGTGTAGCCGCGTTTTTTGATGATCTCCAATCGTCGCTCTGCCTCGTCACCGAACAGCTCGCGGGCCACGCTTTCCTCGGAGATCTTGTTCATTCCCACATCTATCACTGTCGCGCCTGACTTGATGTGGTCCCTTCCGATCAGCCTGGGGCGACCGATGGCGACCACGAGTATGTCAGCTTGCCTCGTCACTGATTTCAGATCCCGCGTTCGTGAGTGGCAAATCGTCACGGTGGCGTCGTTTTGGATGAGAAGCTGCGCCATCGGGCGGCCGACGATCTGGCTACGACCCACCACACAAGCGTTTGCTCCGCGAATAGGAATCTCACAGCGAGTGAGGAGTTCGATAATTCCTGCCGGCGTACAAGGCACAAAGGTCGGCCGGCCCAGGGCAAGAAGTCCAACGTTCACAGGATGAAATCCATCGACATCCTTCGCCGGATCCAGAGTCTCAATGATGGCGGCTTCATCGATGCCCCCAGGCAGCGGCATCTGAACCAGAATGCCGTCAATCTCATCCCGCGAGTTGAGCGACGCGATCAGCTCCCGCAGTTCGCTCGTCGTAGTAGAACCCGGCAGCGCATGGTGTTCAGACCGAATTCCAACTTCTTCGCAAGCCCGAATCTTGTTCCTGACGTAGACCTCTGAAGCCGGATCATTGCCGACGCGTACCGCTGCGAGGCAGGGCCTCTGTTCAGCTTTCCGCCAGAGCTGCCCAATCTCGGCCGCGACTTCTCGCTTGATGTCATCAGCGATGCGCGCGCCCTCCAACAGCGCCGCGCGGTGACTGATTTGAGCTGTGGTTTTTTCTTTAAAAGTCATGCACCAAAAACAATATCAAATCCTGAGAGCCTAGTTGGAATGCGGCGGAAACGACCCGGTCGCTGATAGCTACTGTGTCAAACCAAGCGATTCCCAAAGGACGGCTCAAGCTTCGTTAATTTGCAGGTAAGGAAGGCGGACCCTGTCCCCGCTCTTACGTCGAAAATAAAATTTGCTTAGGCAGGCTAACAACGCAATTCGTTCTCGCCCTCTTTAGGAGCTTCCTCACATGGCTAGCAAATGGTTGAACCTCAAATCTCCTAAGCGTTGAGTGGCGACAAGCTTGAGGCGGGGACAGGGTCCGCCTTCCTGACCTGCAAATTACTGTAGGTGTCTTTGGGTTTTCACCCAGCCTCTATCGCTCCTCGGTTGTCTGGTGGGGCGCTTTTGATCGCACCCAAACTAAACTGCACTAATACCGGACTGTTTGGGAAATTCCCCGACCGTAGATGATAATTCCACACGTGCACCATAAAACCAAACTGCTCAACCTCGCTTTCGGAGTCGTGGCGGCCCTGCTTGCACCCTTTTCCGCCCATGGGCAAACGCCGCAGGAACGTCATGCGCGAATCAGATCGGCGATGGACTCCGGTGATGTCAAAGCCGCGCTCGCAGAGCTTAACTCCTTACGTGGCTCAAACTCTGAAATCCTGACAGCAAATAATTATGACTATCTGCTCGGCAGGCTACAGGAACAAACAGGTG
>CAZVHN010000084.1:0-4639 GCA_964626895.1 uncultured Chloracidobacterium sp.
CATCGATCCCAAAGGCGATCTCGCCAATCTGCTTCTGACTTTTCCCGATCTAAAGGCGGAAGATTTCGCCCCCTGGGTTAATGAAGAAGACGCCGAAAAGAAGGGACTATCGGCTGCAGAGTATGCTGCCCAACAAGCCGACTTCTGGAAGAAGGGACTAGCTGGCTGGGGCCAGGATGGCGCCCGAATCAAGCGCTTCAAAGAATCGGCAGACCTGCGCGTTTATACACCAGGTAGCAATGCCGGGATCCAAGTCTCAATTCTTAAGTCGTTCGCTGCTCCACCACCCTCGATCCGCGAAGACAACGAGCTGATGCGCGAGCGAGTGAACACGACGGTGACCAGCCTGCTTGGTCTGTTGGGCATCGATGCAAATCCGCTCAGAAGCCGAGAGCACATCCTGATCTCAAACATACTGAACAATGTCTGGATGGCTGGAAACGATCTGGACATCGCGGCCCTGATTCAGCAAATTCAAACGCCGCCGATGACCAGGGTGGGCGTGATGGATCTCGATTCGTTCTTTCCTTCCAAGGATCGATTCGAGCTGGCTATGACTCTCAACAACCTGCTGGCAGCTCCGGCTTTCGGCAGTTGGATGGAAGGCGAACCGCTCGACGTGCAGCAGCTCCTGCACTCGCCCAGCGGCAAACCGAGAATATCCATCTTCTCCATCGCCCACCTGAACGATGCGGAGCGAATGTTTTTTGTTTCGCTGCTGCTGAATCAAACACTAGGCTGGATGAGAACACAGTCAGGAACGACCAGCCTGCGGGCCATACTGTACATGGATGAAATCTTCGGCTACTTTCCGCCCGTCGCAAATCCGCCCTCCAAGCTGCCGCTGTTGACCTTGCTGAAACAAGGACGTGCATTTGGTCTGGGCGTAGTGCTCGTCACTCAAAATCCGGTTGACTTGGACTACAAGGGACTCTCGAATACGGGCACTTGGTTTATTGGGCGCCTGCAAACTGAGCGCGATAAAGCTCGTGTGCTTGAAGGGCTCGAAGGCGTTGCCGCCGGCACCGGCTTGAAGTTTGATCGCCAGGAAATGGAACAGACCTTAGCTGGAATCGAGAGCAGGATCTTCGTGCTGAACAATGTTCACGAAGACGCGCCTGAGGTCTTCGAAAGCCGTTGGGCCATGTCGTATTTGCGAGGGCCGCTGACACGCAAGCAGGTTAAGATTCTGATGGATCCGCTCAAGGCCCAAGAGACAACGACGGGAGCAGCGCAAGCCGCGAGCATGGCGGCAGGTGTAGCGACTGCACCCGCGCTGCCGAGTGTTCAATCAAGCCCTGCACCCAACACGAAGGTTAGCTCGGACCAAACTCGCCAGCCGGTTTTGCCACCGGAGGTGTCCCAGTACTTCATTCCGGTTCGTGGCGGAGGCTCAGGTAGTACCACGCTCGTCTATCACCCGATGGTGCTTGGCGCCGCGCAGGTGCGCTTCACCAACAAGAAGATCGACATGACACAGGAAGTGGCCGTGCTCGCGCCAATCTCAGATGGCGTGATCCCTGTGGAATGGGACCACGCGACGGTCGTTGACCTGCCGATTTCGGATCTCGAGCAGTCGGCGCAAGAAAACGCTCGATTCGCAGAATTGCCGGCATCTGCCGGAAAAGCCAAGAGCTATGGCGCCTGGGAGAAGGACTTTGCCGGTTGGCTCTACCGCAATCAGAAACTCGAGCTGTTCACGAGCCCGAGTCTAAAAGAGGCTTCGCACCCTAACGAGTCAGAGCGCGACTTTCGCATCAGACTGCAACAGACAGCTCGCGAACAGCGTGACGAAGCGGTTGAGCGACTACGACAAAAGTATGCGCCGAAAATTGCGGCGCTCGAAGAAAAACGGCGTCGCTCGGAGCAAGCGGTGGAGCGTGAAGCCGAACAAGCCAAAGGCCAGAAGATGCAGACTGCGATATCATTTGGCTCGACATTGCTTTCATCGTTCCTGGGACGCAAGTCGCTCAGCCTCACAACTCTCGGCAGAGCAACAACTGCCGCGCGGGGCGTGAGCCGCTCGATGAAAGAGGCCCAAGACGTTGGCCGGGCGCAGGAAACTGTCGCGGCAGTCAATCAGCAACTGGCTGACCTTGACGCGCAATTTAAAGCGGAGACAGACGCCGTTGAGAAGTCGTTCGATCCTCAAATTGAATCGCTGGAAACAATCACCGTAAAACCAACCAAGGCCAACGTTGCGGTCAAGGTTCTCAGTCTTGCCTGGACCCCCTACTGGCATGACGCGCAGGGGCAAGCGAACCCTGCCTGGCAATAAACCATGCCCTTTCTTACTTGGGCCATTCACAAATAAGGAGACTCTATGGACGAACTCATAAAGCTAGTTACGGCGAAGGCCGGGATCTCGGAGGACCAAGCTCGCTCAGCCGTGACGACAGTAATTGGTTTTCTCAAGGACAAGCTCCCTGCTCCCATAGCCGGACAACTCGACAACGCCGTTAGTGGCGAAGGTGGCCCCGTGGGCGACCTGGCGTCGAAGGTCGGCGGCTTCTTCGGCAAGTAAAACTCGTGACTTGGCCAGAGGGCGCTCGGGCCCACCAAGCGGAGGCTCTGAACTGGTCACTGGAAAGGGCGCGACTTGAGACTCAGCAGGAGTAGCTATTCCATAAGATTCTTGGCTTTGTCATGCGCTTTGCTTCTCTGTGCGGAAGGTCTATCCGCACAGAGAAGTCCTTCACGTGCAACCAACCCCGCTTCTCAGCCTCGGCAATCATTCGCGCGCGAGCGTGATGTGGCCTCACTCTTCGCGCCCGTCTTTTACCAGGCATTAGGGGACAAGCCTCGCAACGACTACATCACCAACTTTGATTTCGACGGCGACTGGCGCGGCGACAATAACTGGGACCACGCCGCCGACAGCCGCTTCCCCTTGAAGGGCTACGTCTATTACTCGGTGAGCGAAACCTCTTCGCATATCTTTATCCATTACGCTGTGTTTCATCCTCGAGATTACAAGGGAGGTGAACTAAAAGGCGCAATTCTCGGCGAACTGATGCGGGAAGGAGCAAAGCGCAGTGGCAAATACGATCCTACAGGACTTGCACAAGAGTCCGCATTGGCGCACGAAAACGACATGGAGGGCTGCCTTATAGTCGTGGCGAAAAACGGAAATGACCTCACCCAGGCACGGGTTGTCTTCGTCGAGACGCTTCATCACAACGCTTTCTCGAAATATGTTCCCGGCGAAGCCGTGCCGCAGGGCTTTGATCGGGTGCAACTGGATGGACAAACTGTATTGCTCTATGTAGAGCCCAGGGGACATGGAATCGAGGCCTACGATGGCAGTGAGCAGCAGACCGCCAAAAAAAGATTACTGGTCTATAGGTTTGCCGGGAAAGCCGAGGAACCCAACGAGAATCAGGAAGGTTCGGTCGGTTACGATCTTGTTCCTATACAATCCACTCTCTGGCTTCACGGGCGAACTCCAGCTAAGAGTCAGTCCATTGCTGGAATGAATGTCACTTTCGGTGCGGTTCATGATTACGGATCAATAACCATAAGCGTGTTGCAAGCCAACGGCCGCTCCGCCCGTCAACAATTCAAGATAGGTAAGCTGGGATCCGCATTTTTCGGAAAGATCGGCGGCAGGAATATGGCTCGACCTCCCTGGGCTTGGTTTGATCGCAGCAACCGAAACGAGCCGTTAGGTCTCTGGTTTTTTGATCCCGCTAAAATAATAAAGCGGGATTTCAGGCTCGACGGATCGTTCTCCACTACCTACATACGCCTTCCCTTTTGGGCTGCCAATCGATAATGCTCGCTTGGATGCGTTCGAAATCCCAGTATGAAAATAGCTATCAAGTATGGTCTGTTAATTACGCTCGTAGTTGTCCTCTGGGTTCTTGTTACCCATTTTCTCTTTCCACTTGGGCCAGAGTCCATGGCCAACATCCTGGCGCCGATTCTGTTCAACCTGGCGGCGATTGTGGCGATCTACCTGGGCATCAAGGAAAGTGCTGCCGATGTTGAGTTGAGTTTCAAGCAGGGAATAAACACAGGAATGGCGATCTCGCTGGTGTACGGCATCTCTTCCTGCCTCTTTTTCCTAATTGTATTTCTTTTGGTTGGTCCAACGTTGATGGCCAATGAACCCATGACCCAGAACTATCCCATGTGGCAGGCGGCGCTGGCAGCTTTTGCCGGAATGTTCTTTGGGGCGCTGATACTGGGACTGGTCTACTCGACGGTAATCTCGTTTATGCTCGTGAGGACAAGAAAAAGGGTGATTGCACGTTTCATTTTTCATTTATCATTTCGCATTTCTCATTTTTCATTGAAGAGATTCTCCGTTAGCGGATGTTATTAAACGCGAATCCACCAATGACAGAATGACAAATGCGAAATCACTACTGTCCCAACGTTGATCGGCCCATTGTTTGTATCTTGTTGGATTTGATCGACTTAACTCCTATGCATGCAGGAATCGATTTCAATTCACCGCGGCTTACTGCTGCAATCCGGCTCGCTGCGGCTCAACAGGTCAGTACCACCACGCGGTAGCGGGGCGTGAGCCGTAATGAGTAGAGAGCTTAGTCATGTAACACAAACGGTGCGGCTTCGATTTGTGAAGCCTAATCCTACCCGGGCGAGTCCGTACTTGTCGGGAAATCGTTGCCAA
>CAZVHN010000085.1:0-22629 GCA_964626895.1 uncultured Chloracidobacterium sp.
GCCATCTTAACCTACAAGAAACGCCTCCCCACTTCTTCTTCAATCAAACATCAACGCGAAGATGAGACCCAGGTTGACGATCCTGAAGCTCTCAAAACAATTCTGGCGGCTCTCGGCTTCAGGCCCGCACTGGTTTACGAAAAGCGGCGGGAGACGTGGGTGTTGGGGAAGGCCGAAATCGTCATCGATGAACTTCCGTTTGGACTGTTCATGGAGATAGAAGGGCAGGAGCGCGACATACGCGCTGTTGAAAACAGACTCGCAGTCAAAAACTTGAAAGCCGAAAACTTAACCTATCCTCAACTCACGCTCGAAAACGGAAAGAAGTCCCGCGGGATTATTGAAGCCCGGTTCAAACGCGCTCGCCGCCGCTAGCCAACGCTGTCGTTCGCAGTGAGGTGCGCTGGTCTCCCGCCTAGTGCGAAATCGCAGGTATGGCGTTTGCTAGATTTTCGAATGGGTCTCCCAAATAGAACCCATAAAGAACTTCCCAAAGTCTGCCAGCACCTTGAGGCTTTCTTGTTTTGAGTTGGTGTTGGTGGCGCGGATCGTAGGAATCAGATTCAACAGTTGCTCTTTCTTGATGTAGATAACGCCGGCTCCCACAACCGGACCGCTCTTGTCCGTGCCCTGGTGCAGTCGCGTGAAGCAAGTGGTGATGTCGTCCCACATGTCGAAGCCCGGGTCATCGCGTACTTCCTTCTTCCCCGCAACGTAATACTGTCGACCGTATTGTTCAAAGCCTAACTCGTAGATCATTTGCTTATGTCTGGGATTGTCACCGGGGCTGAACAGGTTGAAAAGCCCGGTCGGGGCCGGGATGTTCATACCCAACGGGGGGAAGTCCACGTGACCGTGCATCGCTGCGTGGTGTTGAGGATCGGCGATAAAGGCATAAGAGTCGGCAATGTCAATATCGCAGTGAATGGCGAGTTTTGTCCCTGCAGCATCGCCCTTCTCTTCGCCTTTCTTCGGATCGGTTTCGCCTAGTGCGAAGCCACCTTTCATCGTCTCGCTAAAACTCACTCCCGGTTTTATTTCGGTTGTCATGATGAGATCTCCCGTCTTGGTTCTCGGCCCGCAGCTTTCCCCCACTCTGTTCGGCCTCGATTGGGGTCAACAAAATCACAAATAGCGCCTGAGCTTCTTAGACGAGGTTTGGCCCGTAGGTGTCGATGAGTTGACCGCCAAAGAAGCGCCCAAAACGCAGCATCGCATCCCACCGTTCGGCAAGTCCGCCGGCATTCGTGACTTGCATAGTGGTCATCTGGCGCATGAAGGACGCCAAAGGTATGCTCAAAATCCCTTTGCCAATCACCTTTCCCTGCATGTTCTCACCTTGATAGATGGTGATGTAGAGGGTCGTAGCATCGGACCAGCAATCAGGGCCGGGATCGTTGTGAATTACCTTGAAGCCATGAAAATAATAGCTCTTACTGTCTCCGGAAGTTAGCCGCATCTTGTACTGCATGCGCTTGTTCTCAGCCGAAGCCTTGCTCCTGGAGAACCCCAGAAAGCGGAGTAGCCTGCTGAGAAGGCCCAGGGACTTAGGCCCGTCCGAGTCTTCGAGGAAGTAATTGAACTCTCCGTGCGTGACTGTTAGAGGTTGGGGAGAAAGAGCAGGAGCCGTGACCGTGCCGATTACCGGCGAGGCATAGTTCACGTCAGAGATTGTGCGTTCCAGATCCTCGGAAATGATGGTCAGAATAAATTGAAACGGGGAGCCTTCCTTTCTTCCCTGGTCAGCGCCCTGCTGAAAAGCCTCATCGGTATTGTCAGTAACCTCAGTGGAAAAGTAGCCTCTCATGCTCTCGCTGAATCTTATACCGAGTTTTAGGGGCGCAGATTTGGATAGCTCCCGCGGAGTCAGCTTGTAGTCAATTTCCCATCCACGCTCTTTTGCCATGAGCGCACAGCAACGTTCAGCCACAGCCGAGATAGTGAACAGTGGATTCACGCCCAGAGCACGAGGAATAACTGAGCCGTCGCTGACGTACAAGCTGTCATAGACATCAGTGCCTTGCGCTTCCGCGAAAACCTGACCCTTGTGATTTACGACACCCGTTTCTGCGCTGGCGGCCATGATACAGCCACCTAAGGGATGAACCGTGATCAGATCTTGACCCATCAACTGGTTAGAGAGGGGGTTTTTCAGATAAGTGCCTCCAAGCGCCGCAGTCGCCTGTTTAATTCTCTCATTTACTCGCGCGAAGTTTGGTTGACCGCCTACATCGGGCCAGGATATCCGCAGCCGATCGTCCTCAAGAAATAGCCGCCCCTTCGCATCGTCATGCGACATCGCCATCATGGTCTGAGTGTTGCGGACGGCGCCGCGGTAAGCGCCGAAGGTGAGGCTCTCGAGCTCTCGTTTTAATTCATGAGCCCGATCCTCCAGACCCTCATCTGTGTCTTTGCCGAGAAGCGCTGCCGCGGCGGCGAACAACTTGGGCAAGAAAGCAGCAAATGCTCCAGCAATGGATCCTTCTTCAAGGACCATGGAGTCAGACAGTTGGGGCTGCTTTCGCATATCGATGACGCCGGTGATACAAGGGCCCACTTTCTGCCGGCCATCCGGTGAGCGGTGGCCAAAGCCGAGGCCATTGATTTCCTCATCGCAGTTATAACCAAACGCCAGGACGTCGCCGTTTCCCGAGAAATTCTCTCCGACTCGCGAGGACAAGGAGAGCCCGTTATGTTTGGAACGCAGTAAGATTTCGGTCGAGCCAAGTGTGCCGGCGCTGAGCACAACAATGTCGGCGCTGACAAACATTGTCGGTGCATCAAAGGTCTCGCGTCCCGTATGAAGCAGTTGATAATGAACCAACCAGCGGTTTTCTTTGCGTTCGATATAACGCACCGAAACCTCGGTGAAAATATCCGCGCCATTATTCCTGGCATCGGGCAGGTAGTTCATCAGGACTGTGTTCTTCGCACGATAGTTGCAGCCCGTCATGCAGTCGCCGCAGCCCACGCAGGGGTGTTGTTCAACGCCCACGTGATTTGTGTCTTTTGTGAGTTTCTCAAAGTTGACATTGATTGGCGGCGGATAAAACTCTGCGCCCAGGTGGGCCGCGGATTTTTCCAGCGCACCAAGTTTGGCTAGCGGTGGAAATTTGTCAGGTTCGGTTTTGTATTTATATTCGGTCGGTCTAAGCATCTCCCTGGCCAGCTCATATCCCGCCCGTAATTCTTTCAGGCCCTGCTCACTCCTGATCTCAGCAGGCCACTCGAGGGCCCTAAAAACGGCATCCTCGGCCTCGATGCAAACGTTAGCATTCACGAGTGAGGTGCCGCCCAATCCGCAGCCTATGAAAACGTTGATCTCCTTGTTCATGCGGAGATCAAACAGTCCCGTGCGCGAACCAGAGTGAAACTGAGGCAGGTCTATTTGCACTTCGCGCATCGCTTCAAATTCCGTGTCCGGATACTGGCCGGGTTTGATCAGTTTGTCGTCCTTGTCCAAATGGCCCGGCAAAAACTCTTTACCCCTTTCCAACACACATACGGTCATCTCGTTATTGTTAGGCGCCACTGCGCGAGCCATCCGCGAAGCTGTAATTCCACCCCCGTAACCTGAACCCACCACGACCACTGTATAGTGGTTTTTTAGTTGTTCGATCGATGATGCGATACGAGCCACGAACGGGCTCCTTTCTACGGTAATGTTGGGGCTGCCGGGTAGTTCAGGTGCGAGCTGAGCTACCGGTGGTCTTGGTAATCACCTTGCAAGGAACAGTCTTGAAGTGTGTAAAAGTTCTTGACGCGGCGTTATATGCCAGAAGTGGATGGGTGTGTCAATGGAAAAGGCCCGGCTGATAACGCTGTGACCCGGGTCACGATCGGGGATTGCTCGGCCGGGCCGACGACTCCCCGCACCGAGCACAAAAAAGCGGCCCCGCTCACAGGTAGCGAGGCCGCTCTGCTCTTCTGGCCAGTAAAGACTACATCCCCATTCCGCTCATGCCGCCCATACCGCCCGGCATTGCGGGGCTGCCCTTATCGTCCTCGGGAAGCTCTGAAACCATCGCTTCCGTTGTAAGCATCAGGCCTGCAATCGAGGCTGCGTTCTGCAGCGCGGTGCGAGTCACCTTAGTCGGGTCAATAACACCGGCCTTGACCAGGTCCTCGTATTCCTCGGTCTGCGCATTGAAGCCGAAGTTTTCATTCTTCTCAGAACGAACACGCTCGACCACGACAGCGCCTTCTTTTCCGGCGTTTTGCACGATCTGGCGTAGCGGCTCCTCGAGAGAGCGGCGAACAATGTTGACTCCGATTTGCTCGTCAGGATCGCCTTCACCCTCTTTATTGATTTGGAACTTCTCGAGCGCTTTCGCAGCTCGGACCAGCGAAACGCCGCCGCCCGGCACGATTCCTTCTTCGACCGCAGCCCGTGTCGCATGCATTGCATCCTCAACGCGCGCCTTTTTCTCCTTCATTTCGGTCTCAGTGGCCGCACCCACCTTGATAACGGCAACGCCGCCAATCAGCTTCGCCAGCCGCTCCTGCAATTTCTCGCGGTCATAGTCGGAGCTTGTATCGTCGATTTGGGTGCGCAGCGTTTTCACGCGGCCTTGCATATCACTCTCCTTGCCCGCGCCATCAACGATTGTGGTGTTGTCCTTGTCAATCGTAATTTTCTTGGCGCGGCCCAGATCGTCAAGCTTGACGTTCTCCAGCTTGATCCCGAGGTCCTCACTGATAACCTTGCCGCCCGTCATGATCGCGATGTCCTCGAGCATGGCCTTGCGACGATCACCGAAACCGGGGGCTTTGACCGCGGCGATGTTCAGCGTGCCACGGAGCTTGTTGACCACCAGCGTGGCCAGCGCTTCGCCTTCAACGTCCTCTGCGATAATGAGCATCGGCTTGCCCATTTTGGCAACCTGCTCAAGCAGCGGCAGCAGATCCTTCATCGAGCTGATCTTCTTCTCGTGAATGAGAATCAGCGGATTCTCAAGCGTCGCTTCCATCCGCTCAGGATCGGTGACGAAATAGGGGCTGAGGTATCCACGGTCAAACTGCATGCCCTCGACGACTTCGAGCGATGTTTCCATCGTCTTCGACTCTTCGACGGTGATAACGCCGTCCTTGCCGACCTTGTTCATGGCTTCAGCGATGATGTTTCCGATCGTCTGATCGCCATTGGCGGAAACTGTTCCCACCTGCGCAATCATGTCGCCTTTGACAGGCTTCGAAAGGCGTTTGATCTCTTCCACCGCGCGCTCAACAGCCTTGTCGATACCGCGCTTCAGAGCCATCGGATTGGCCCCGGCAGCCACTGTCTTAACGCCCTCGCGAAAAATCGCCTGAGCGAGAACTGTAGCGGTAGTTGTTCCGTCGCCAGCTACGTCGGAAGTTTTGGAAGCAACTTCGCGAACCATCTGGGCGCCCATATTCTCGAGGGCATCCTTCAGTTCAATTTCTTTTGCGACGGTAACGCCATCTTTGGTAATGGTGGGCGAGCCAAATTTCTTGTCAATTACAACGTTGCGACCTTTGGGGCCGAGGGTGATTTTCACAGCGTCGGCGAGTTGATTGATTCCGCGCAAAATCGCCGCGCGCGACTCCTCGCCATGAATTACTTGCTTTGCCATCTATCTTTTTCTCCTGCTAAATGTTGAATATTGGTCAAATCAAAAAGCGGCTGAGTCTTGCTTGACTACTTGCCGCTCTTTTTGCCAGTTCCGCTTGCCGCTCCGGCGCGTTCGATGATTCCTAGAATCTCATCCTCGCGCATGATCAGAAGCTCTTCGCCGTCGATCTTGATCTCTGAACCGCTGTACTTACCGAACAGCACCCGGTCTCCCTTTTTGACGTCCAGCGTCTGCCTGGTGCCATCGTCCTTGTACTTGCCGTCGCCGACTGCCACGACTTCACCTTCCTGGGGTTTTTCCTTCGCGGTGTCGGGAATGATGATGCCGCCGCGAACCTGTTCACCCTCTTCAATTCGGCGCACGATTACGCGGTCGTGGAGAGGTTTGATATTCGTTGCCATTGTCTTTTTTCTCCTTCTAGATATCGCTGTAAAACTTCTTGCGGGTTGGTTTAAGAGCAGCATCCACCCTATTTATTAGCACTCACTGTGGATGAGTGCCAAGAATAATGCCTCTTTGAGCCGATTGTCAACCTCGGTTTGCGGGTTGAAGCTTGGGAAACGGTCAGCGGGAGGAGCGCTTGGCGGAACGGGTCAGAGAAAGGGCGTTCTTGTGGTAAGCCGTGACACGTTTAGAGAGGGTATTACGGTGAATACCAAGCACTTTTGCGGTATTTGAGAGATGTTTCTTATGCCGGGCGAGCGCTTTCTCGATGTAGAGTCTCTCGAATTCAGCAACGGCTTCGTCCAGCAAGATCTGGCCGTCCAGCATTTCCTCAATCAGGGCTTCAAGTTTGGCGCGCATCTGCCCGGGACCGGTAAACAACCGACTATTGACAAAAATCCGAAGATCAACCCAGGTATTAGAGATCTCTTCCAGTAATGAGCTTGTAGGCTTCGAGGTAGCGACCGGTGGTTGCCTCGGCTATGTCCGAGGGTATCGGTGGAGCGGGTGGCTTCTTATCCCAACTGAGAGTCTCGAGATAGTCTCGCACGAATTGCTTATCGAATGATTGCTGAGATTTTCCTGGCACGTAGGATTGCAGTGGCCAGAAACGAGAAGAATCGGGAGTCAGCGCTTCGTCGATCAGAATTATTTGACCATCCCTGCCGCGCCCAAACTCAAACTTGGTGTCCGCGATTATTATTCCGCGACCACGCGCATAGTCTCGCGCTTCCTTGTACAGGCTCAGTGAAGTTTCACGCAGGAATACAGTAATCTCCTCGCCGAGCAACTCGCGAACCAGTGCCTCGCTGATGTTTTCATCGTGACCTTCTTCAGCCTTAGTTGCAGGTGTGAAAATGGGCTCGGGCAGTTTTGCCGACTCTTGCAAGTCTGGGGGGAGTTTATGTCCACAGACTTCTCCGGTTCGTAAATAGTCCTTCCACCCAGATCCGGACAGATATCCCCTCACCACGCATTCCACAGGAAACACCTCAGCTCGCTTGACTAGCATTGAACGGCCATTCAGCTCGTCGAAGTGTCGGCGAACGACATCCGGCATGCGTTCCACGTCAGTAGCTACCATGTGGTTGGGCACGACGTGACTAAGCCTTTCAAACCAAAATCGTGAGAGCGCGATCAGTACTTCGCCTTTGCGCCGGATCGGTGTGGGCAGAACGCTATCGAATGCGGAAATCCGATCGGTGGCTACGATCAATAAATGTTCGTCGTCAACTGCGTACACATCCCGGACTTTTCCCCTGCGTTCTAACTTAAGATCGGAAAGAGATGTTTTCAGGAGAGTGGCGGCGCCCATCATTTGCGGCTGGCTCGAGTCAATCCAGATTGAGTTAAGTTCGGTATTAGGAGCGAGCCGGATTTTGCTCGCGCACAATGCCTTTGTCAAGCGAACCAGAGATTTATGTTGAACGATCTAAATGTTGAGTGCTGATCGGAGTCGTCTGATCTGCTCAGCATGATTGTGAGCGTGCTCAGCATAGATCGATAACCAGGTTTCCGCGGTGTAGCGTCCACTCTCTGTATGTTCACCTTCGCGTTGCCAGTCGTCGTCAGACATGAACGCGAGCACTTGAGCGGTCGTTGCACGCGCAGCCCGAAATGCGTCGAGCGCCGGACCCGTGTCCCGCTCGTTGTACTTGAGATGGATGGCGAATTGATCTTGATCGTAACCTTGAATTACTGGCCGGTCTTCGACCAGTAATTTTCGGAGCCTATGAGCAGAAGTGCTTTCGCTGTCTGCCAGGTGATGAATTATCTCGCAGGCGGTCCATTTTCCCGGTAGTGGTCGAGCCGTCAGCAGCTCAGTGGGAAAATCCTTCAGAGCGTCAGACACTTCATTGTATCCGTCATTATACTTCGCAATAAGTTTGCTTCGCTCTTCTGGGTTCATATTTCAACTCCTTTTCTTCTTGGGGCAATTCTAGGCCATTCCTGTGCACGAATGCCGATTTGGAGCCCGAGGTTCAAGTGTCTGCCAGTCAGGAATCTGGCGCAGCAATATGATGCGCGAATCGCGGTTTAATCGAGCTCAAACCTGTGCTTTCCCACCAATGGTTATGAACGCAAAGGGGAAACGGAACCCCCTTTGAATGCAGCTAAAAGCCGCTATGATAGACCAGACAAGTGGCCAATCGTCACGGGGGACAAGCCGACTGACCCGACCTCAACTTTAGGGCCTGTTTTAAGGCCTTTTCTCTTGAGCCCGCAAAACTTAGAGCTTGAGTTTACCTCTTTTGTCTTGTACTATTCTTCCCGTTCGGCTTGCACCAATCCCTTTGGTGCCAACCCCCTGAGCCTCCTGCTTGTCAGTTTCAGACTGGATCACTCTATGGGAACAGCCACTGACAGACGGAAAACAGACAAAGAAACCCATCCTGAAGTCGAGCCTGGCGAGCGCAAAATTTCATTGCTCGTTGTGGAAGATGACGAAAACATATCTACGGCGATCAGCGAGTATTTCTCTCGCGCAGGTTATCGGGTAGAGACGGCTGAAGATGGCATTACTGGGGTGAAGACGGCATTGGAAGATCCTCCGGATGCCGTCGTACTTGATTTGATGCTGCCAAAAATGGACGGCCTGGCTGTTTGCAAAGAGCTAAGGGAAAAGGTCGGTTACGTGCCGATACTAATGCTCACTGCGAAGGACGACATAGTCGACAAAGTTCTCGGTCTGGAAATGGGCGCGGATGATTACATCACCAAGCCTTTCAGTCTCCGAGAACTTGAAGCCCGGATCAAAACCGTCTTACGACGAACCAGAAGCGCATCGAATTCTGACGGTGCCAGAGATGAGGCGCCCATTGTTCGTGGCAAGCTGCGAATCGATCCGGCGCGTCGAGAAGTGACAATTGGAGAGCGCCAGGTTGAACTGACTCCCAAAGAGTTTGATCTCCTGCGCCTTTTCGCATCGAACCCGGGGCGGGTGTTCCCTCGTAAGTACCTGCTTGAAAAGATCTGGGATTACTCATATGAAGGCTATGACCGCACTATCGATTCCCACATCAATCGGTTGCGGGCAAAGATTGAGGATAACCCAGAGAATCCCCAGATGGTTCTAACCGTTTGGGGAATTGGCTATAAGTTCACTGACGAACAATAGTTTCATTCGTCGGCTTCCCGTAACAATAACAGCAGCTCAATTGACAACCTTGTAATCCCCGCCTTCGCCGTTCGCTGCTTTCCGGCCTTGCCGCCCCAATTCGGGTAACTCTCGCACATGCAAAACCCGTTGAGCTTTAAAAAACACGTCCGACTTACCGCTGTGTGGAACCGCAGATGGCAGACATCTCAGCACCTGATGACTCTGGCTCTGCTTGCGGCCGTGGTTTGCGTGGCCCCAGTGCTGGGTTCCCACGCCCAGATGAAAGAGAAGCCGGTAACAGTCTCCGGCGTGTCAACGCATACTTCAACTGGAACATTGGTTTCTATGGCCGCAAATAGTCCTCTTAATCTCGGATCGCGCACTGCCTCAACGGAGGCCCCTCAAGAAACAACATCGTCGGAGTATGCAACGTCTGGAGAAAACGTCCGGCCAACTCAGCAGGCGACTGGCTCAAACGTAACAGGGGAAATCAGCCCTGCTGCGGGCGAGGCATCCAACCTCCAGGTGTCAGCGTCCTCAGAGAGTCTGGCCTCAAACTCCCAGCAGGCACAGTATCCGACCCAGTCTGCGTCTCAGCCAAATGTTGTCGGCGTACAATCGAATAGGCCCGCAGCGTTCACCGGCTCTGGTCAGAACCAGGCTCAGCCCGGTGGAGCAAGATTCTCGGAAGCGGACGACGAGTCGGAGATCTTGATTCAACCTGAGGACGATGGGCTCTTCGCGTCTGTCTTTTCGAGCACGGGTCTTCTCGTAGCGCTTGCGCTCGGTATTTTCGCATTCCTGGTATCCAGGAAGGTTCGTCCACATGATCCTCTTGAAGGCGGGGACAAGGTTCTGGCTCGGGATCGGAAAGATGCAAAAGAACGGTTCGAAAACAAACTTGACCCTAACACCAGCCCTCCACAGCATCAGAGCCCTCTGCTTAAAGCAGATGGATCTGGTCCAGCAAATGGCCCCACGAAAACACGGACACGCGGCACTCTTTTAACTGTCACAACTCCGGATTCACACTATGGAGCCTATCGAATCGATCAGGAAGTGGGCAAACTTGTTCTGGGCCAACCTCACCGCATGGATGTTCTTTCCTCCCGTGCTCCTAGCGATCGACGAGCAATCGAAACCTCTCTGGTAAAGATAATCCGGTCCAGCTCCGACGAGAACGAGCAGCGTCGAGCACGCGAAGCCTTAGAGGGGTATGGGTTTGTGGCGCGTGAGTGCACAGCGCTGCTGGTGGCCTCCGACCCTTTTGAAAGGACCTCGGCGGCAAGATCTCTCGGCGAGACCAAGTCTCCGTCAGCGCTACCCTTCCTGCTGGAGGCGCTCTACGATCACGAGTCAATCGTTCGCAACCAGGCGGTTGTGAGTATTGGCGAATTGCGACTCCCGAAGGCCATAGGCGCTTTGCTGGATGTGGCCCGCCAACATCCGGACGTGCCGGCGAGTCTTTTAAGCCGAGCTCTTAGTGCCTGCTCTGTCGAAGGATTAGATTCCGTTGGCGGCATTCCTCAGCCCTGCCTGGTCGCGGCAGACTCCGACAGTTTCTTTGACGAGATCAATCACCTGAGGACCCCATCATCGGTTGAGGATCTCCCCGAATGCGCGGATGATGAAGTTCTGTCCGAGATTCTCTCGCAGATTCAGAGTCCCGATCCGGCCGTGCGTGCGGAAGCGACCAAGGCGCTCGCACAGTATCAGGTTCGCTCTGCGGTTATTGCTCTGTCGTCACGGGCCCGGCGCGATCCTGAAGCTGCGGTTCGCGCCCAGGCAATATCGAGTCTTGCTGCAATTAACCATGAATCTGTCTTTCCGGCGGTATTGATTGGAATGGCGGATGAGTCTCGTGAGGTCAGGGCGGCCGCGGCACGTTCGCTAAGTCGCTTGAGCTTCGATCGCGCGGATGCCTATGTTCGTCTCATTGAGACCGCGGACGATGAGATGCTGCGCGAGGTTGCAAGCGCCTGTATTCAGGCAGGAATCGCGGCCCAGGGAATAGATCGACTTGTCAGTGACCGTCGCCAGGCAGATAAGGCTCGTCGCCAGGAAGATGGTGATCGTCGTCGGGCACAAGGCGATCGTCTGCAGGCATATGAAGCCTTCGCTATTGTCTCGTTGCTTGCAAAAGCGAAGCTAACACACTCAATCGTGGAGGCGATTTCCAATCATCCGAACGTGGATGTTCGTCTGGCTGCAGTGCAGTTGTTAGCCAGGATGACGGAGCCGGAGTTTCAGGAACAATTGCGCACGCTCTCCCTCCAGGATGGAATAGGCGAGGACATCAGAACAGCTTTGCTCGAAGGAATCTATAAGATTGATCAGGCCCAACTCAAAGACGAAGAGCCACTTACGGTGTCGGAGGTCGAGGAAGCGCCCGGCTTCAATGCGGATGGCGCACTCAAGCGAAAGAATGATCTTGAAACAAAGCTCTGTGGAGCACTCGAAACACAAGCTGACGAAATAGAAATTTGACTTCTGGACTGACCGCAGCTGCGGCTGCATAATGCCAATGGCACGATCCTCCTCATTGCCCGAATGAAACAGAAATTCTTCAACTCGATTGCTACAAAAAACGGAGGGCGCATTACTCACATCGCGTTGGCTTTCGTGTTGTTGGCCTCGTTTGGGGCGACCTCAGGTGCAGCACAGTCGAAAACCCAAAAACGCGTGACCTCTGTTCGTCTCGGCAGCGCGAACGAAGGTTCCCGTGTAACAGTTGTTTCGGACTCGGCTCTGAATGATTACGAGGCTTACCGGCGTGGGGATCGCTTTTACGTGAAGATTCCGGCTGCGGACTTCGCATCCGGTGTACCTAATCTCCGCGGGGCTGGGTTTGAAGATGTACAAGTTCAGAAAGCCGCGGATAGTTCTATCATCTCCTTCCGTTTGCAACCGGGGACCGCAGCTCGCGTTGACCAGCGTTCCAATAGATTGGATGTAGTTTTTTCCACTCTCGCGAGATCGGAGAACTTCGGCGGGACCACCACCAACGTTACCGGTCGCGCACAGAATACGAGTGGAAATCGAGCTGACGTCGCTCGACCATTGCCACCTTCTTCAACCGGCCGCTCTCGCGATGGTCGCGACTCGTCGTCCTCCAATCCAAATAGAATTGAACGCTCAACAAGCCAGAATACACTTGCTCCCCAGCAATCCGACGTAGGATCGCAGCAAGGTTCCAGTGGAACTGCGTCCCAGGCGGATCCCGCTGCCTCTTCACCCGCTAACGAAACGGCGACAGGCTCGCCCTCGGTAGCTACGAGCACACCGGAATCGTTGCTCGCACCCGTGTCTCCAGGCCAACCTACGACCATTGAGCAGCAGCCGGCCCCCACTGCGCAGGGAACTACAAGTTCGCAAAACCTGCCGGTTCGGGGTGAATCTGTGGGGCAGTGGCTGGCGCGAAATTGGTTACTGGCTGTAATCGCGGCGCTCCTACTCGTGAGCCTGCCTTTCCTATTTGTTGCGTACCGACGTTCCAGACTGACGGGCAACAATCGTACCGGGCCCTCGGAAGAGTCACTCGTACAACCGAAGAATCGCGGTAATGTCGGATCGCTTTCTATTCTTAACGAACCAGAGATTGCTGCACCGGTTGATCTTGCCGCGCCGCACGTCGCCGCGGCTGAGACTACTGAGCAGGCAGAATTTATAGTTGAACCCTTCCCCATGGTCCCCCCTTCCTCAGAAACCAGCCGAACTCAAGAGACGGTCGAAACCCAACCCACAAAGAGCGTCTTGCACTCCCTGGAGGCCACCTTGATCGCAGAACAACCATTGTCAAATACAGCAGTCCCCTTTGAACGCATCGATCACGAAATCAGAAAACTTCTCGCGGGGGAAAAGTACGATGCCAGCGTGATCAACGCAGCGGATTCGGCAGCGCGCCAGATGATTGCCGCGCAACTTCTGACAGCACTGGGCGACCGCAGCCTCGAGCAACATGAACCTGCGCGCCAGGCTTTCCTTAACCATAGTTACTTTGACGAAGCGGCCAGAGATCTGCGCACCGCAGACTCTCCGGCAGAACGCGCTTCTGCTGCCAGCAAGTTGGGTAAGGTAGGGAGTCCTCTGGGGACGGCGCACCTGATCGCCGCCCTGCATGACAGTGCTCCGGAAGTGCGCAGGTCTGCGGTTGAATCATTGGGCCAAGTTGGTGACCCCGTGGCGATCCAAGCGCTAAACGATCTGCTCTTACGCGAGACCAGCCGGCAGTTGCCGGAAGCGGTGATTCGCCATGCGATCCAGTCGATCACGGTAGCCGCCGCAGTCATGCCGGCGGAAACCCCCGTGCCTCCTGGCGCCGAGCCCACTTACGATAACCCCGTGTTTCAGGCGTACGAGCGCGAGGTACCTCGGGAGCCCTCTGTATCAAGGACTTCCCCAGAGACTCAGGCGACGGAAACTGAAAACCTGGCGACGCCTGCGCCACCGCTCGCTGACCCGATCCAGCCAGCGGTTGTGGAAGGCGACTTGGCTGCCGAGGAGGCGCGACTGCGTTTGCAAGAGGAAGCTTTGATAAGAGCAGCTGAAAAGCTCGAGCGCCGTCGGCTCGAAGCGGAAGCGGTTCGAAAGAAGGCTGAAGAGGAAGCGCAGTTACAGCTAAAGGCGGCGAATGAAGAGCGAGCAAGGGCGGAGGCCGAGGCTCGACTGAGGGCGGAAGCGGCAGCTCGCCGAGCGGAAGAAGAAGCTGCCCGCCACCATGCGGAAGAAGAAGCCCGTCTAAAAGCGGAGCGCGACATCCTGGCGAGATCCGAGGAAGAAGCAAATCAGCGCGCCGAAGAAGATGCCCGCTTCCGTATGGAAGCCGAGACTTTAAGAAGAGCTGCTGAGGAACTGGCGCGCAGGCGTGCCGAAGCTGAGACTGCACGCAGACTTGCAGAAGAGGAAGCGAGGCGGCACACGGAAGAAGAAGTGCGTCAGCGACTAGCTGAGGAGGCACGCCTCCGGGCCGAGGAAGAAGCGCAACGTAGCGCTCAGGAAGAGTTGCGTCGTCAAGCGGAAGAAGAGACGCGCCTTCGCGTGGAGGAAGAAGCGCGCCGGTTAGCCGACGAAGAATTTCGCCGTGTGGAAGAACAACGCTTGCAGTTGGAGGCCGAAGAACGCCGGCGAGTTGCAGAAGAGCGACTCAAGCTGGAACAGAAGGCTCTAATGCAAGCTGCTTTGGAGCTCACCCGTCGTCGGGCTGAAGTGGAAGAAGCGCGAAGAAGGGCAGAGGAAGAGTCTCGCCTGCTTACGCAGGCCCAGGAACAGATGCGCATGGACGACGAAAGGCGTCGCCTGTTGGAAGAAGAAAGGTTGAGACTTGAGGCTGAAGCGCAGCGTCGAGCGGAAGAGGAGCGATTCCGATTCGAAGAATCGAGACGCCGAGCGGAGGAGGAGCAGAAGAGAATCGAAGAACTTGCACGTCTGCAAGCCGAAGAGGAAGAGCGGCGACTTGCTGAGTTGGATGCGGTGAGAAAACACGCGGAGCAGCAAGCGAGGCAGCGAGCTGAGCAAGAACAGCGAATACGAGCTGAGATTGAAGTTCTCCGGCAGGCCGAGGTGGAACAGCACAAGCGCATCGAGGCCGAAACGCGCCGTAGGGCGGAAGCCGAAGCGCGCTTGAGAGAGGAAGAATCCCGCCGCCAGGCGGAAGAGGCAGCGCGGCTAAGAGTAGAAGAGGAGGCGCGCCAAATAGCGGAAGCTCGGATGCGCGCGGAGGAAGAGAGACGGCACAGGGCGGAAGCCGAAGCGCACCTGAGAGAAGAAGAGTCTCGCCGCCAGTCGGAGGAAGAAGCACGCCTTCGAGGGCAACAAGAAGCGTTGGAGCTTGAAGAGGAAGCTCGGCAACGGGCAGAAGAAGAAGCCCGTCGCCAGGCCGAGGAGGAGGCGAGGCTGCAAGCGGAACAGGAAGCTCGAATGCATGCCGAAGAAGAGGCAATTCGCTTAAGGGAGGAAGAATCCCGTCGCCAGGCCGAAGAGGAGGAAGCGCGGCTTGAGGCGGAACGGAGATTTCTAGGGATTGCTGAAGAGGCTCGTTTGCGAGCTGAGCAGCAAGATCAGCAAGCGCCGTGGTTCGGTGTACGGATGGATCGTCAGGAAGGTGAAGAGACTCTCCACGCTGATGAATCTATCGCCAGGAGTGCTGCTGCTGAGGAAACAGTTGCCTCATCGCAGCAGGTCCAGGAACCCGTCACAGGGGTCGATGTTACACAGTCGGAGAAAGGATTTGCGGAATTCGGCGACGATTCCGGCATTCCTTCAGATATCTTCAAACGACTCAACAGCAGCGAATCGCGCGAACGGGCCGCGGCCCTGGCGGAACTTGCCCCCATGGGTGGTGACGATGTGTTCAGCTTTGTGTCCCGAGCTTTTGATGATGAATCGGCCGATGTGCGGAACGCGGCGGCTCATGCACTCTACGACATGCAGTTGGATCGTGCGGCTTCCTTCACCCGCGCATTGCGGGAAGGGTCGCCGGAGCGGCGGCGGAGAATCGGAGCAGCGCTGGCCTCTTCAGGCCTGGCAAACAATGCCATCAGCAATTTGACGGGTGAGAGTCGGGAAAAAACATATGACGCGTTCTCGCTCTTGTTCTTGATGGCTAAGGCAGGCGAGGTGCAACCTTTGATGCAAGCCATCGAGGAACATGCAAACGTCGAGGTTCGCCTGGCCGTAGTAAAACTGTTGGCTCTTAGCGGACAGGCGGAAATCGTCCCTGCATTCAGGCGACTGGCGGTGCGCGGTTCACTACCGTCGGAGATTCGCTCAGCCCTTATGGAAGCGATTTACCAGATCACCAGTCAGGCGCGCGAGAGCGCACACTCAGCGGCGTGAGTCGATAAACGTAGATCCCATTGGTTAGACTTGGTTAAAGAATCGTGAATGGAGGCGTCGGCTTCCATTCACGATTTTGTTTTTGCGAGCCAGTCATCCATAGCGCGCGAGGGTTCAAAAACACCATTTACCCCACAGGTGCTTGCTTTTGTCTATTCAGCATTTACGATTTACTATTCAAGAATCCCATGCCTTTCAAACTGCAATCGGAATACCGGCCGAAGGGCGATCAGCCGCAAGCTATCGAAGCTCTCATACGCGGCCTCGAAGATGGCGCCAAAGACCAGGTGCTGTTGGGGATAACCGGCAGCGGCAAGACTTTCACCATAGCCAGTGTAATTCAGCAGACGCAACGTCCGGCGCTGGTTCTAGCTCACAACAAGACCTTGGCCGCGCAGCTCTACCAGGAGTTCAAGTCGCTCTTTCCGGAGAACGCTGTCGAGTATTTTGTCTCTTACTACGACTACTACCAGCCGGAAGCGTACGTCCCGGCGTCCGACGTCTATATCGAAAAGGAGGCAACCATCAATGAAGAAATAGATCGTCTGCGGATGTCGGCTACCCGCGCGCTTTTCGAGCGCCGCGATGTGATCGTGGTTGCCAGTGTGTCGTGCATTTACGGTCTGGGCGACCCGGATGCTTACTACGGCATGTTGCTCTTTTTGGAGCCGGGCGCCCGCATTGCGCGAGAGGCCTTGTTGCAGCGGTTGGTCGAGTTGCAGTATGAACGCTCCGACATAAACTTTCAGCGCGGCACGTTTCGGGTGCGTGGTGATGTGGTCGAGGTTTTTCCGAGTTATCAGGACCAGGCGTTTAGGATCGAGTTGTGGGGCGATGAGATCGATTCCATTTCCACGATTGATCCTCTGCTCGGCGAGGTTGTTCAGCGCCATACTTCCCGCATTCCCATCTACCCCAAGAGCCACTATGTCATGCCGAAGAGCGCCATTAAGCGGGCGATCAAATCGATCCGCGACGAGCTGGAGTGGTGGGAGCCGAAGCTTATTGCCGAAGGCAAACTGGTCGAGGCGCAGAGGCTTCATCAGCGTACGATGTTTGACCTTGAACTGATCAAGGAAATGGGTTTTTGTCGTGGCATTGAGAACTATTCACGTCACCTCACCGGCAAGAAGCCCGGCGAGCCCCCTCCTACGCTGCTCGATTATCTCCCGCGTGACACGATGATGGTAATTGATGAATCGCACCAATCGATCCCGCAAGTGAGAGGCATGTTTGAAGGCGACCAGTCGCGAAAGCGAACATTAGTTGAATACGGATTCCGTCTACCCTCGGCGATGGACAATCGTCCGTTGAACTTCGAGGAATTTGAAGCGCGCATCGGACAGACAATTTACGTTTCTGCCACTCCGGGGCCTTATGAATTTACCAAGACGGGTGGTGAAGTTGTCGAGCAGATCATTCGGCCCACAGGTTTGATGGATCCAGTGGTTGAGATACATCCGGTCAAAGGGCAAATCGATCACCTGCTGGAGGAATGCCGCCGCCGGGCCGAGCGAAATGAGCGGGTGCTGGTAACGACCCTGACAAAAAGAATGGCGGAGGATCTCACCGAGTACTTCACAGAGGTTGACGTTAGAGTTCGTTACCTGCATTCGGATATAGAAACTCTGGAGCGTATTAAGATTCTGCGCGATCTGCGCCGCGGCGAGTTCGATGTATTGGTCGGAATCAACCTCCTGCGTGAGGGATTGGACCTGCCGGAAGTTTCCCTGGTGGCCATCCTCGACGCAGACAAAGAAGGGTTCTTGCGTTCTGAGCAGTCGTTAATTCAGACGATGGGACGTGCAGCGCGACACTCGGAAGGCAAAGCGATTCTTTACGCGGACCGCGTGACGGATTCCATTAAGCGCGCTTTGGGTGAAACTCGTCGCCGCCGAGAAATCCAGGAGGTCTACAACCGGGAGCACGGCATCACTCCGATGACAATCGTCAAGCCTATAGAGTCGACTCTGATCTCGGCTTCCGAAGCGGACTATTTCAAAGTGCCGCTCGAACTGGACGAGATGGAGGAGTACACGGCGGCAAACATCGAAGCCACGCTCGCGCGACTTGAGTCCGAAATGCGCGCCGCGGCGAAGCGTTTTGAATTCGAGAGAGCGGCAGAACTCCGAGACCGTATCAAGTATTTGCGCGAACGCGAATTGCAACTGACGTAGTTTTTGTCACGAAGAAGCACGTTTGCGCGTGGTACGAGTGACTACCGACAATGGTCAGCGAATTGTCAGCATTCGAATTCCACCTGAGCAAGTCGGATTATTTGTGCGTGCGCTTGGCTCAACTCGCGGTCTACGCGAGCCTGACGAGATCTTTTCTGGTGTCCTAGATGAAGGCGACGAAGTTGACCTGGTTTCCGGCCTCAAACTTCGCCGAGCGTTCGTTCATCGAGAGCCCTTCATTGAATTATGCGGAGCCGATCCGTACAAGTTTGCGGAGCTTCGAAAGATTGGACTCATCAATGAGCAAATCGATTGGAAACAACGATTCTTCGTTCCGACTGATGAGGAACTCGGAATTAATGTGCTCTCCGCCTTGCTCACTCGGTATCCGATTCTCATAGCCGAAGAAGCAGCCGAGGTCGAAGCGGAGCTAGAGATAGGGCAGGAATTGCGACCGGCGCAGATCGTTGACCTCAATTAGTGGATTGTTGTGGCAATTGAACCGTCCTCAGACAAAGGACATACCGCGCTCTGCGAATTGGCTTCTGCCTTGTCGACAGAGGAAACCGCGAAGTCAAACTTCGCCCTGACTCCACCGCTAGCCGTGTTGATTTCTAGCTCCCGATCAGTTGGAGACGGGAAACAAATGCAGTTGGCCTTCGAGTTCTAGAGAAGCCAGTCTAGGGCTATGCCACGATTAGGAATCTGTAGCTAATGTCAGCTTCACTTTGCAAATCAACAGAACCCGTCGCCGATGCCGCGCTGCAGGACGCTGCCTCTGATAACCCTGATCGGTTCTGCGGACTTTTCGCTGAGGGTAGGCCGATTGTCTTGACGGGTGATCGGCTGCTGGCGCCCAGGCATTGCGGCTGTTGATGCGACTTGACAGCGAGTTACGAGAGGCACGCGTTCAATGGAATCAAGACTTGGTTCCGGGGGCCTATGCGCGTCCGATCCAAAGCGGTATTTCGACTACGAAGACGCTGGGCCAACTTCATCCGATGCCGGCAATACCCTTGGGTGGTCTGAGGAGGCGCTATCACGCCAACCCAGCGAGATATCGGCCAGCCTCGTCGAGCTTAGAGAAGCAAACACCCCAAGAGAACCACACTGAAAGTCCGTGAAGAATGTGCCTAAACTTAGCTGTCAGACAATAGCTAAAGCCAATTGGCGAGCTTGATAATTCTTTATGACGTTCAGATGCTTGACAGTGAAGTCACCTAGGAGTATACGCGTACCGAAAACGCTCTTGCTTTTTGCCGGTTGAACCTCTTATTCAACGGGTCCCCCAATCAAGAGAAGCTAAAAGGCGAAGGACCGCGGACTCGTGAGTACGAGATCACAGCCAAGTCGTCTGCTCTCCGAGTAAGGGAGAAACATAATAAGATGGATACCCACAACCTCAATTTGCCGAGTAGGAGCACAAGCGCTATGAAGAGAAAAATCATCGGTTTAGTAACTATTCTCCCCTTGCTAGCGATTGCATTCGCATTTGGGGCTTGGGGCCTTGCGTCCGATGCCAGCTTGCAGAAAGCGGTGCAAGGACCTCCGGCAAGAAAGACCCTGAGGGACATCGGCCGAGAGCGCGATTTCGAGAGCGAAGTGGCGATCTCGGATAGCAATACTGAGTACGCCGATTTGCGTTTACTGGCTAAGCACTCCGACGCCGTAGTGATGGGGCGGATTGTTGAAGAGGCGTCTGCATTTGTTGGCGATGATTTTATCTTTACTACCTACATCGTTGATGTGAACCGCGTTGTCAGCGACAAGACTGCAGAAGTCCTATCGATTCTGAAACTCCTCGGAGAGCATGAGCCGCCTGCGACGCTTTCGACACCTTTAAAGGTCGTGCGTAGCGGCGGCGTCGTCACAATAGATGGTCATAGAGTAGCCAAAACTATGAGAGGTAGCGAAGCCCTAAAAGCGGGACAGCATTACATCCTGTTTCTTCACTGGAGTCGAGATTTCAAAGCCTACCGTCTCGCCGGTGGCATGTCAGGGGCAGTGCTAGTTGATCCTGAGCTCGTAGTTAAACCACTGGGTTCAGCGAAAGGCGTAAGAATACACAGCGGGACAGCTCTGGAACCATTCCTCCGGAAACTATTGGCTGATCAATAGAATAATTCTACACACGTCTAAGCACCGCCACAATAAGGAGAGGTCGCATGCTTCCTCGGTCGGATCGATAGTATCTTGTTTGCATGGCGCTCTGGTCTTACGGCCGTGGATTATATTCTTGTTGGCCTTGCTGTTATCAGCTCTGCTGCTAGTGGTGCAAATTCCAGCGGGAGCACAAACGGATTGTACCAGCTATAATCAGTGTCCTGCTCTTCAGGGCGAACAGCCCACAAGAATCACTGGTCCCATCGCCTATTCTTTTGATGAGGCAGCGCTGAGTGCAGGGTTCAATAACGATCAGGCAAAGATTAACGACTTCAAAACTCGTTTGACTAACGCGGCGAACGATTGGGCAATGAAGACTGGGGTAACGATTGCACCAGCGCCCACAGGTCAAGCAGGTAATGTGACTATTACAGTAAGTAGCCTTCAGCCTGTTCGTGACGACAACGGTCTAGTCACCATAGACGAGAATAACGGTTCGCGTCGAATCATGAGTTTTAGCGATGAGTTTAATGGATTTAGCGAAGCCGGCAGGGATCGGCTTGCTTCGCACGAATGGGGACATATTTTTGGGTTAAGAGACGTTGCGCCCGGAGCGTGTGCCGGAGTTGAAACCGTCATGCGACAGCTGGGACCGTCATCTACTCTTGCTGATGCCCAACTCAGAAATGGCTATACCTGCGAAATTTCAGGTGGCGGACCAACTGCCTGCCCTGATAGCCAAAAACTCCCACAACCTCCCCGACCGAACACTTGCGACGACGCCAAAGCTGAGAGCCTGCAGCCGCCACCGCCACCGCCACCGCCGCCAGACGGTGGTGGCGGATGTCTAGGCGGTGAAATCCCGCCTGCCTGTGACCCTCCGGACGGTGTCAACTTTACTCTATGTTGTTGTGTGGCCCCCGATGGCACTTGCACATCAAGCCCGATTCTAATAGATGTCGCTGGCAATGGGTTTGACTTGACTGACGCCGGCGGTGGAGTGAACTTTGATTTAAACGTCGATGGCACCAACGAAAGGCTATCCTGGAGCACATCAGGTTCTGATGATGCTTGGCTTGCGCTGGATCGTAACAACAATGGCACAATCGACAACGGCGCAGAGTTGTTCGGGAATTACACGCCACAGCCCGAGACAGTTGCCGGTAAGAACGGTTTTCTCGCCCTGGCTGAGTTTGATAAACCAGAGAATGGCGGCAATGGTGACGGCAAGATAAAGCAAAGCGATGCGATCTTTTCGTCGCTACGTCTGTGGCAAGATGCAAATCACAACGGTGTCTCAGAGCCGGCGGAGCTTTACACTCTATCGGCGCTAGGTCTGACGACGCTGGAATTGGATTACAGAACTTCTAGGCGAGTAGACGAGCACGGCAATCGATTCCGCTATCGCGCCAAGGTCAAGGATCATCGTGATGCGCAGCTTGGCCGCTGGGCATGGGATGTATTCTTGGTCGTTGGCCCCTGAGTGTTTTGTTGTTCTCACGGGGCGGATATGGAAGAGACTAGGTTATTACTTCAGCTCTCTGCGTTTTTTTCTGTAGGTGCTTAGACTTCTCTTCCACGACCTCGCTTCCCATACATATCGCGCTCGATTGGGAACGAAGTAGCGATGCGTACTCCCCCCGCCCGGAAGAGTGCGACTTAACCTGTTTCCCAACTCGCCGATTAGCGAAGGAGCTGCCTTTGGTGACACCACGCAAAGCCCGGATCAGTCGTGAAGAGCTTCACGTAAAACGATTCGGTTTGATTTCCTTCCTCATATGGGATGGAGGCTGGGACGTTCAATAACGCATCTCCATGCCCTCCTCAATATCCTGTGCAAGCTTCGACCCCATTCGACTGATGATCAAAGAAATGGCCTGAAGCTTTGCAGAATCAATTGACGCTTTCTGAGTGATCTGGGCGCCGGACATCTTCCCGTGAATTCGACCCGCGGCGGCAAACATCGAAGCCACCATCACGCGACTGGAAGTCGAAATGCGCGCCGCCGCGAAGCGTTAGGAATTCGAGAGAGCGGCAGAACTCCGAGACCGTATCAAGTATTTGCGCGAGCGGGAACTGCAGTTGGCTTAGTACTCCACTTCGCAATTACGGTGACGTATTTGGAGTGCGCCGGCAAAGCGAAGCGGTCCGGGGTCCCCAGCGGGGCAGCCCCGCTGGGGTGGAAGACGACGGCGCTTTGGATACCGGTCGTGCTTCCCGATGGAGACAATCGAGAATCCAAAGCGGTGTCGCGCTCGGGCTTGCCACCGCAATCCAAAGGGCTGCCGATACGTTAGTATATTTATGAAACCGTGTACTTAGCCAACCAGCCGAGCGATCCTCGAAAACGAATAAAGGGCTATTGTCTGTTTTCAGT